>NZ_JBBGYS010000004.1:0-204535 GCF_037479595.1 Pseudomonas sp. MYb541
GTGGGGCGAATTATAGACATCCAGAATCTGCCGTCAATGCCTTTCTTCATATTTCTGTCATATAAGTCAGAAAAGCCCCAAAACCGCGAAAGCCGGCCCCTAGGGGCCGGCTTTCAGCTTGCCTTAAGACAAGCTAGGGAACGCAAACTGCGACGCTTCATGGCTGGCCCGCTGCGGCCAGCGCTGGGTGATCGCTTTGCGACGGGTATAGAAACGCACCCCATCCGGCCCATACGCATGCAGGTCACCAAACAGCGAACGCTTCCAACCACCAAAGCTGTGATACGCCACCGGCACCGGCAGAGGAACGTTCACGCCGACCATGCCCACTTCAATCTCGTCACAGAACAAACGCGCCGCTTCACCATCACGGGTAAAGATACAGGTGCCGTTGCCATATTCGTGATCGTTGATCAGCTGCATCGCCGCTTCCAGGCTATTCACCCGCACGACGCACAGCACGGGCCCAAAGATCTCTTCCTTATAGATGCGCATCTCTGGCGTCACACGATCAAACAGGCTGCCGCCGAGGAAGAAACCCTCTTCATGTCCGGCAACACTCAGGCCACGACCATCAACCACGAGCTGGGCACCCGCCGCCACGCCGTCTTCTATATAACCACTGACTTTGTCTCGGGCTTGCCCTGTCACCAGCGGCCCCATATCCAGGCCGCAGGACGTGCCCGCACCGATTTTCAGCGCCTTGACCTGCGGCACCAGCTTGGCAATCAACGCATCCGCTACCTGGTCGCCCACGCACACGGCTACCGAGATCGCCATGCAGCGCTCGCCGCAAGAACCATAAGCAGCGCCCATCAACGCGCTGACGGCGTTATCCAAATCCGCATCCGGCATCAGCACCGCATGGTTCTTCGCACCACCCAGTGCCTGCACGCGTTTGCCACGCTTGGTCGCTTCCGAATAGATGTACTCGGCAATCGGCGTCGAACCCACGAAGCTCAACGCTTTCACTTCCGGCGCTTCAATCAGCGCATCCACTGCGCCCTTGTCGCCGTGCACCACACTCAGCACACCTTTAGGCAGACCGGCTTCCTGCAAAAGCTGCGCGATCAACAGTGTGGAGCTCGGATCACGTTCCGATGGTTTCAGGATGAAACAGTTACCGCAGACAATCGCCAGCGGATACATCCACAACGGCACCATCGCTGGGAAGTTGAACGGCGTAATGCCAGCAACTACGCCCAGTGGTTGGAAATCCGACCACGCATCAATATTCGGTCCTACGTTACGGCTGTACTCGCCCTTCAGAATTTCCGGCGCAGAGCACGCATACTCGACGTTTTCGATCCCCCGCTTCAGTTCGCCCGCGGCATCTTCCAAGGTCTTGCCATGCTCTTCGCTGATCAACTGCGAGATACGCGCTTCGTTCTGCTCCAGCAATTGCTTGAAACGAAACATCACCTGGGCACGCTTTGCCGCTGGAGTATTACGCCAGGCCGGGAACGCCGCCTTGGCCGAGTCGATTGCTTGTTGAATGGTTTCACGGCTGGCCAACGGCACTTGGTGGATCACCTGGCCGGTGGACGGGTTGTACACGTCGGCACTGCGACCGCTGTCGTTGACCAACTCACCGTTGATCAAATGCTGGATAAGGCTCATGCGGGGCTCCTGAAAAGTTGTTCTATATAGAAGGAGAAATCAGTCGATCTTGTTCAGCACTTCGCCGACCGCATCGAACAGGCGATCCAGGTCCTGTGGCTTGCTGTTGAAGGTTGGCCCGAACTGCAGGGTGTCACCGCCAAAACGCACGTAGAAACCGGCTTTCCACAAAGCCATACCGGCCTCGAATGGGCGCACGATCGCATCGCCGTCACGCGGGGCAATCTGGATCGCACCGGCCAGGCCGTAGTTGCGGATATCGATCACGTTCTTGCTGCCCTTCAGACCATGCAGCGCATTCTCAAAGTGCGGTGCGACCTCAGCGACGCTCTGCACTAGGTTTTCCTTCTGCAACAGGTCCAATGCCGCCAATCCAGCGGCGCAGGCGACCGGGTGCGCCGAGTAGGTATAGCCATGGGGGAATTCCACCGCGTACTCGGGCGTGGCTTGGTTCATGAAGGTCTGGTAGATCTCGCTGCTGGCAATCACCGCACCCATCGGGATCGCGCCGTTGGTGACTTGTTTGGCGATGCACATCAGATCCGGGGTCACGCCGAAGCTGTCAGCACCAAACATCGAACCGGTACGGCCGAAGCCGGTGATCACTTCGTCAAACACCAGCAGGATGTTGTGCTGGTCGCAGATCTCACGCAGACGCTTGAGGTAACCCTGTGGCGGGACCAGCACGCCCGCAGAACCTGCCATTGGCTCGACAAAGACAGCGGCGATGTTCGATGCGTCATGCAGCTCGATCAGCTTGAGCAGCTCATCCGCCAGCGCGATACCGCCCAGCTCCGGCATGCCACGGGAGAAGGCGTTGCTCGCCAGCAAGGTGTGCGGCAGATGGTCAACATCCATCATCGCCTGACCAAACATCTTACGGTTGCCGTTAACGCCGCCCAGGCTGGTGCCGGCGATGTTAACGCCGTGATAACCACGGGCGCGACCGATCATTTTGGTCTTGGTCGCCTGGCCTTTCAGGCGCCAGTAGGCCCGCACCATCTTCACCGCGGTATCGGCACACTCGGAGCCGGAGTCGGTGAAAAACACATGATTCAGGTTGCCAGGGGTCAGGTCAGTGATCTTTTCCGCCAGTTGGAAGGACAACGGATGACCGTATTGGAAGCCTGGCGAGTAGTCCAGAGTGCCCAATTGCTTGGCCACCGCTTCCTGGATTTCCTTACGGGTATGCCCGGCGCCACAGGTCCACAGCCCCGACAACGAGTCATACACCTTGCGCCCCTTGTCATCGGTCAACCAGCTACCCTCGGCCGCCACGATCAGGCGCGGGTCACGCTGGAAGTTACGGTTGGCGGTGTACGGCATCCAGTGCGCGTCCAGCTTCAATTGGCTGGCCAGGGACGATGGGGCGTTTTCGGGCATGTTCATCAGCAAAACCTCGCAGGGCAAAAGGCAGCGTCGGGATTGAAAAGCGTTGTTGCAGCTAAATTGCCATGACGATAAAGTCGGTGAAATTCAACTCTTCTAACCTTCAGTCAGGCCTTCACTAAACTATGAGCAGCCGTCGACCCGATCCCCTGGCCCAAGTCAGCGACTTCGATATCCGCCTGCTGCGCATCTTTCGCAGCGTGGTCGAATGCGGCGGTTTCTCAGCGGCGGAAACCGTGCTGGGCATCGGGCGCTCGGCGATCAGCCAGCAAATGAGCGATCTCGAACAACGGCTCGGATTAAGACTGTGCCAACGCGGCCGCGCCGGCTTCTCGTTGACCGAAGAGGGCCGCGAGGTCTACCAATCCGCCCTGCAATTATTAAGTGCCCTGGAAAGCTTCCGCACCGAGGTCAACGGCTTGCACCAGCACTTGCGCGGCGAGTTGATCATCGGCCTCACTGACAACCTCGTCACGCTGCCCCACATGCGCATCACCCATGCGCTCGCACAGCTCAAAGAACGCGGACCGGACGTGCAAATCCAGATCCGCATGATCGCCCCCAACGAAGTCGAGCAAGGCGTGCTCGACGGCCGCCTGCATGTGGGTGTGGTGCCCCAGGCCAGCGCCCTGTCGGGATTGGAATACCAGCCGCTATACAGTGAGCGTTCACTGCTCTACTGCGCCGTTGGCCACCCGCTGTTCTACGCCGACAACAAGCAGTTGGGCGACGCACGCATCGATGCCCAAGACGCGATCGCCCCAACCTTCCGCCTGCCCGCCGAGATTCAGGCCCATTACCAGGCCCTCAACTGCACCGCGAGCGCTTCGGACCGCGAAGGCATGGCCTTCCTGATTCTCACCGGCCGCTATATCGGCTACCTGCCCGACCATTACGCCAGCCTGTGGGTACAACAAGGACGACTGCGTGCGCTGAAACCGACTACACGTTTTTACGATTTAAGTCTCGCATCGGTCACGCGCAAGGGCCGACGCCCCCATTTGGTGCTGGAAAGCTTCCTGGAAAGTCTCGCGGCAACCCGCTAACTCGGCCTCGCAGCTAAAAGCTGAGCAGTTGGACAGCTTTTTGCAATAACCCAAGGACATAGACCTTGAGTTTGCCCGCCATGCCACCAGAAGCATCCAACAGCAGCGACCTGATCTACGGCCTCAATGACCGCCCAAAACCCGCCCCGGCTTTTCTCGCCGCACTGCAACATGTGCTCGCTGCATTTGTCGGCATCATCACCCCGCCGCTGATCATCGGCTCCACCCTGGGCCTCACTGCCCATTTGCCCTACCTGATCAGCATGGCGCTGATGGTCTCCGGCGTAGGCACCTTCATTCAGGCGCGTAGGCCATTTGGAATCGGCGCCGGGATGATCTGCCTGCAAGGCACCAGCTTTGCCTTCCTCGGCGCAGTGCTGTCGGCCGGATTCCTGGTGAAACAACGCGGTGGCAGCCCGGAAGACATCATGGCGATGATCTTTGGGGTGTGCTTTTTCGGCGCTGTAGTGCAGATCGTGCTGAGCCGCTTTATCGGCCAGTTGCGTCGAGTCATCACGCCCTTGGTGACTGGGATTGTCATCACCCTGATCGGCATCAGCTTGATCAAGGTCGGTATCACTGATCTCGGCGGCGGCTTCAACGCCCCCGACTTCGGCGCGCCCACCAACCTTGCGCTGGGCGTGTTCGTCGTTTTGACGATCATTCTGCTCAACCGCTCCAACACACCTTGGGTACGCCTCTCTGCCATCATCATCGGCTTGGCCCTCGGCAGTCTCGCCGCCTGGTTCAGCGGCAAACTCGTGCCTCAAGCCCTGCCCGACCTGCCTCTGGTCAGCCTGCCCATTCCGTTTCGCTTCGGTTTCAACTTCGACTGGAGCGCTTTCCTGCCGATTGCGCTGATTTATCTGATCAGCAGCATCGAAACCGTCGGCGACCTCACCGCCAACTGCATGATCGCCCGCCAGCCCATCAGCGGCCCTTCTTATATAAGCCGGCTTAAAGGTGGCGTACTCGGCGATGGCGTGAGCTGCATGATCGCTGCGACATTCAGCGCCTTCCCTAACACCACCTTTGCGCAGAACAACGGCGTGATCCAACTTACCGGCGTGGCCAGCCGTTACGTCGGCCTATACATCGGCGTGGTGCTGTTTTGCCTCGGCTTGTTTCCATTGATTGGCGCGATACTGCAACAAATCCCCAAACCCGTATTGGGCGGCGCCACCCTGGTGATGTTCGGCAGTGTGGCCGCCGCCGGCGTGCGTATCCTTGCCCAGGCACCGTTGGACCGGCGTAGCATGCTGATCATCGCCACCTCGTTTGGCGTCGGCCTGGGCATCGCAGCGCAACCGAACCTGCTGCACCTGATGCCGACGCTGGTACAGAACCTGTTCGACTCCGCCATCACCAGCGGCGGGTTGACCGCGATTGTGTTGTGCCTGTTATTACCCGAAGCCAAAGCAACCGCGACTGCCGCAAACCACACTCCGGAAAGCGACACCCTGGAACCGCTTTGACGGTTTTATTGCATCAGGACTTGTCTGAGGCTTGAGGGTGGGTTATCTGTGCACACGTCGCCTCTATCGATCAGCACGGAAACCTCCATGAGCCTCGAAGTTCCTGCCCACAGCAACCACGCCGGTAAGCCCGCCAGCCGCATTCGGCAAAAGAACGAACAAGCGATTCTCCAGGCTGCTGAAGATGAGTTCGCCCGCCATGGCTACAAAGGCACCAGCATGAACACCATTGCTGCCAGTGCCGGGTTGCCCAAGGCCAACTTGCATTACTACTTCACCAATAAGCTGGGCCTGTACATTGCGGTGCTCAGCAACATCCTCGAACTGTGGGACAGCACCTTCAACACGCTGACCGCCGAAGATGACCCGGCCGTCGCCCTCACCCGCTACATCCGTACCAAGATGGAGTTCTCGCGCCGCCAACCCCAGGCCTCGCGAATTTTCGCGATGGAAATCATCAGCGGCGGCGAATGCCTTACCGAATATTTCAGCCAGGACTACCGCGCCTGGTTCAGTGGCCGCGCCGCAGTGTTCCAAGCCTGGATAGACGCCGGCAAGATGGACCCGATCGACCCCGTGCACTTGATCTTCCTGCTGTGGGGCAGCACCCAGCACTACGCCGACTTCGCCACCCAGATCTGCCGCGTCACCGGTCGCACCAAGCTGACCAAGCAGGATATGGAAGACGCCGGCACCAACCTGATCCACATCATTCTCAAAGGCTGTGGCGTCAAGCCCGCCTATTAAACGAAGCGACTTATGCCTTTCACGCTCACCGGCCTTTGCGAGTTTCGTGAAGAAATACGCAAAAGCCGATTCATTACCCTCGCCGGCCCCATCACCAGCCCACAAGATGCCCAGGCGTTTTTCGAGCAGCACAGCGACTTGAACGCCACGCACAACTGCTGGGCCTGGAAGCTCGCTGACCAATACCGCAGCAATGACGACGGCGAACCCGGTGGCACCGCTGGACGGCCGATTCTGGCGGCCATCGAGGCACAAGGGTTTGATCAGGTCGCGGTGCTGGTGATCCGCTGGTACGGCGGCATCCAATTGGGCACCGGCGGCCTGGCCCGCGCCTACGGCGGAGGCGCCAATAAATGCCTGCAAAATGCCGAACGCATCGAACTGATCAGCCGCGTGCCCTTGAGTTGCGCCTGCGCTTTCGCCGAGCTGAATCTGGTTAAACTGCGCGTCGCTGAACTGGGCGGGCTGGTGGTCGAAGAAACCTTCACCGCCAACGGCGTCGAGTTGCAGCTCGCCTTGGGCGAAGCACATATCGATACCCTGCAAATTCAACTCGCCGACCTCAGCCGTGGGCGTATCCTGCTACAACGCTGAACACCCTGAACCGCGACTCTTAAAGGAAGCTTTTCATGTCTACGCCAAAAACCGCATTGATCATCGGCGCCTCGCGCGGACTGGGCCTTGGCTTGGTCAAGCAACTGTTGCAGGACGGTTGGGACGTGACGGCCACCGTGCGCGATCCGAGCAAGGCCGATGCCCTTAAGGCCGTCGGCCCAGTAAAGATCGAAAAACTCGACATGGACGACCAGCAAGCCGTGATCGCCCTGAGCCAACGCCTGAAGGAACGGATCTTCGACCTGCTGTTCGTCAACGCCGGCGTCAAGGGCCCCGCCAATCAAGAGCCGGGCCACGCCACCTTGGCAGAAGTCGGCCAACTGTTCTTCACCAACGCCGTAGCGCCGATCAACCTGGCCCAGCGTTTTGTCGGGCAAATCCGTAAAGACAGCGGCGTATTGGCCTTCATGAGTTCGGTACTGGGCAGCGTGACCATCCCCGACGGCTCCGACCTGGCGCTGTACAAAGCCAGCAAGGCGGCACTCAACTCCATGACCAACAGCTTTATTACCCAGCTCGGCGACCATAAGTTGACCGTGCTGTCGTTGCACCCAGGCTGGGTGAAGACCGACATGGGCGGTGAAAACGCACACATCGACGTCGACACCAGCGTGCGCGGCCTGGTGGACCAGGTGAACGCCTACACTGGCAAAGGCGGCCATCATTTCATCGATTACAAAGGCGACACCATCGCCTGGTAAATTAGCCCCTGTGGGAGCGGGCTTGCCCGCGAAAAACGCCAAGGCACCGCGTTAATCCAGAAAGCTCGCGATATTGTTGACGTTTTTCGCGAGCAAGCTCGCTCCTACAGAGGTAGACTCATTACCTCGCCCTCACCGGCGACCCTGGATCAGCAGACAGGGCAACACTGAGCTGGCAAACCTGAACCCATCATTCAGAGGAGCCGGCCAATGCCTGCGACCCGTATCTGGTTAAAAAACCCCCTCGCGATTTTCACGGCCAACGGCCTCGACGCCCGTGGCGGCCTGGTGCTGCAAGACGGTGTGATCAGCGAAGTGCTAGCCCAAGGCCAAGAACCCGCGCTGCCCTGCGCCCAAGTGTTCGAGGCGCGTGAGCATGTGGTCTTGCCGGGGCTGATCAACACTCACCACCACTTTTATCAAACCCTGACTCGCGCCTGGGCGCCGGTGGTCAATCAGCCATTGTTTCCCTGGTTGAAAACCCTGTACCCGGTCTGGGCACGACTCACCCCGGAAAAGCTCGCTCTCGCCAGCAAAGTCGCATTGGCCGAATTGCTGCTCTCGGGCTGTACCACAGCGGCGGACCACCACTATTTGTTCCCCGACGGCCTGGAAAACGCCATCGACGTACAAGTGGAAAGCGTCCGCGAGTTGGGCATGCGCGCCATGCTCACCCGTGGTTCCATGAGTTTGGGTGAAGCCGACGGCGGCCTGCCACCGCAACAGACGGTGCAGCAGGGCCAAGTCATCCTTGAAGACAGTCAGCGTCTGATCCGCGAATACCACCAGCGTGGTGACGGCGCGCAAATCCAGATCGCCCTAGCGCCCTGCTCACCGTTTTCCGTCACCCCGGAAATCATGGAAGCCAGCGCCGAACTGGCCAACCGCCTGGATGTACGCCTGCACACCCACCTGGCCGAAACCCTCGACGAAGAAGATTTCTGCCTGCAGCGCTTCGGCCTGCGTACCGTGGACTACCTCGACAGCGTCGGCTGGCTCGGCCCACGTACCTGGCTGGCTCATGGCATTCACTTCAACCCGGATGAAATTGCGCGCCTGGGCGCTGCAGGCACCGGCATCTGCCATTGCCCAAGCTCGAACATGCGCTTGGCGTCCGGCATCTGCCCGACCCTGGACCTGCTCGCGGCCGGCGCGCCTATCGGCCTGGGTGTGGACGGTTCCGCGTCCAACGACGCGTCGAATATGATCCTTGAAGCGCGCCAGGCTTTGTACATCCAGCGCCTGCGTTACGGCGCGGAAAAGATCACCCCGGAAGGCGTGCTGGGCTGGGCAACCAAAGGATCGGCGCAGTTGCTGGGCCGTACGGATATCGGTGAATTGGCCGTCGGAAAACAGGCCGACCTGGCGCTGTTCAAGCTCGACGAGCTGCGCTTCTCCGGTAGCCATGATCCGATTTCGGCGCTGCTGTTGTGCGGCGCCGACCGTGCGGACCGGGTGATGATTGCAGGCAAATGGCGCGTGATCGAAGGCCAGGTCGAAGGCCTGGACCTGAAAGGCCTGATCGCCGATCACACCCAGGCCGCGCGGCAGTTGATCGCTGGCTGATTACAACCCCAACAGCGACAGCATGATAAAGGTCGCAAACAGCACGAAATGGGTCATCCCTTCGATGGCGTTGGTTTCGCCATCGTTGAGGTTGATCGCGCTGACGATCAGCGTGATAAACACCATCACCGTTTGTACCGGCGTCATCGCCATCTGGAACGGCTGGCCGGTGTAGAGCGCCATAGCCTCCATCACCGGCACCGTCAGGATCACCGTCGACAGCGAAGCACCCAACGCAATGTTGACTACCGACTGCATGCGGTTGGCCAACGCGGCGCGCAATGCTGTCAGAATCTCCGGCGCTGCCGAAATGGCCGCGACCACAATCGCCGTAATCACCGGCGGCGCCCCCGTGCCTTCCAGGCCAAGGTCCAGGGTCTTGGACATCACCTCGGCCAGCGCACCGATCACAATCACCCCAAACACCAGGGTACCGATGGAGAACGCCAGGTTGACCGGCGGCGCCTGCTCGTCTTCCGGCAACTTCTTGCGGCGTTTTTCCGGGTAGCTGTAGCTGAAGAAGTAACTGTGCGGCCCAACCTGCATGCGCAGGAACAGGGTGTACAACACCACCATCGCGCCAATGGTGAAGGCCGAATAGATTTTCCAGTCGGCTTCGGGGATGAATTCCGGCACCACCATCGACACACCCATGGCGGTGAGGATCATCACGCTGTAGGTGCGGGCCGAATCATCGTTGTAGGACTGTTCGCCATGCTTGATGCCGCCCATCAGCGCTGCCAGGCCGAGGATGCCGTTGATATCGAGCATCACCGCCGAATAAATGGTGTCCCGTACCAGGGTGGGCGACGGCTCGTTGCTCATCATGATCGCCAGGATCACCACTTCCACCAGCACAGCGGCGAGGGTGAGGATCATGGTGCCGTAGGGGTCACCGACCTTTTCCGCCAGTTGCTCGGCATGATGGGCCACGCGCATCGACGCCACCACGATAAAACCGATCAGCACCACGCCGGCCAACAACGCCGTGATCTGCCCGCTGTGCAGCATCCAATGCTCCAACGGGTAGGCGGCGATGGCAGCAATCAGCGCCAGCAGCATGAATTTTTCTTGCTTGAGGGATGTGAGCATTCCGGGCCTTTTAGTGCGGCAAATCAGTCATTGATGGGGTACAGACTGCGTCACGCCGCTAACGTTTCGTTACACCTTAGTTCACGCGGCCCTTGCGCGAATACAACGAAAACGATCCTGCTGGTCAGGTTTTGCCGATTATTTCGGCCATGGCCTGTAGAATGCCGCCATTGCACCTGATGAGAATTTAGAAAATGTACGATTGGCTCAACGCCCTGCCCAAGGCTGAACTGCACCTGCACCTGGAAGGCTCGCTGGAGCCTGAGCTGCTGTTTGCCCTGGCCGAGCGCAACAAGATTGCGCTGCCGTGGAACGACGTCGAAACCCTGCGCAAGGCTTATGCCTTCAACAACCTGCAAGAGTTTCTCGACCTGTATTACAAGGGCGCCGATGTGCTGCGCACCTCCCAGGACTTCTACGACCTGACCTGGGCCTACCTGCTGCGTTGCAAAGAGCAGAACGTGATTCACACCGAACCCTTCTTCGATCCGCAGACCCACACCGACCGTGGCATCCCGTTCGAAGTGGTGCTCAACGGCATCGCCGCCGCATTGAAAGATGGCGAGCAGCAACTGGGCATCACCAGCGGCTTGATCCTCAGCTTCCTGCGCCACCTGAGCGAAGCTGAAGCCGAGAAAACCCTGGACCAAGCTCTGCCATTTCGCGATGCGTTCGTGGCCGTGGGCCTGGACAGCTCGGAAATGGGTCACCCACCGAGCAAGTTCCAGCGTGTGTTCGACCGTGCCCGCCACGAAGGTTTCCTCACCGTGGCCCACGCCGGCGAAGAAGGCCCGCCCGAGTACATCTGGGAAGCCATCGACCTGCTGAAAATCCAGCGCATCGACCATGGCGTGCGCGCTATCGAAGACGAGCGCCTGATGCAGCGCATCATCGACGAGCAGATCCCGCTGACCGTGTGCCCGTTGTCCAACACCAAGCTGTGCGTGTTCGATGACATGGCCCAGCACAACATCCTCGACATGCTTGAGCGTGGCGTGAAGGTGACGGTGAACTCGGATGACCCGGCCTACTTCGGCGGTTATGTCACCGAGAACTTCCACGCGCTGTACACCTCGCTGGGCATGACCCAGGACCAGGCCAAACGCCTGGCGCAGAACAGCCTGGATGCGCGCCTCGTAAAGCCGTAACTGAGTAGAAAAGGATTGGCCATGTCATGCAGACATGGCCAATCGGGTGATTTTCCTGTGTCCTGCGGCGTTGACCCGTAAAGCCTGGGAGTCATTGACCACGCTGATCCAATTGGACTGTAGAAACAGTTGCAACAACCCCGCCCCCAACGCGCCGCCCAGGTGAGGTTGGGGCTGGCTCCAATCGAAACAATTACACACCAGCGGCGACGCCAGGGCTTGGGTAAAAATCCCCAGGTTTGCCAGGCGCTGCGCGCCCTTGACCGTGATATCGGCGCGCTGCTCATGGCGCTCGATCCAACACGCGTCCAAAAGATGCTGATACAGCTGCGCGCCCAATTCCCCGCCGAGGTGGCCATGGCACAACCGCGCATGGCGTAACAACGCCGGGGCAACTAGGGCCGGGGCAACCAGGGCGGGCGTTAGAGCCTCCGGCCCACGGCGTGCGGCGCACGCCATGGTGGTCCTGGCCAAGGCATCAATAGCGGCGCTGACATCAGGCGCCGCGACACGGAACAAGCGCTTGCCACGCTGGGCTTCGACTCGCAGCACGCCACTTGCCGTCAGTCGCGCCAGATGCGCGTTGGCAGAGGTCGGTGACAACCCGGCAAGTGCTGCCAACTCGACGGGCGACTTGGCCGAGCCATCCATCAAGGCCCACAGCATGGCGGTACGTTTGGGTTCGGCGAGCAAGCTGGCGATCTGACTGATGCAAGGTGCAGCTTCCATCTTTTCACTCCCTGTCGATTTATTTTTCTGCTGAGGTAGGCACCGAAGTATAGGGGCGCAAACCGTCGGTTCCATCGCGTCTGACAGCGTAGAGAGGGACAGGAGCTGAGTGAAATTTCCTACTTTGATGGAGTCCGTTACGTCGCACTGGATCGCACTGGCAATTGGGCGGTCAATGTCGTACAGCGGGAAGCGAGCATTTCCCGCAGCAGATTGATGGGCTTGCTCAGTTGCGCACGATGGGCACACAACAGATTGAGCGGCGTGCGCTCACCCCGCAGCTCCGGCAGGATAAGCCGCAAGCGCCCGGCCAGCACGTCGGTACTCACATCCAGCCAGGACTTGTAGGCAATGCCCACACCCGCCACCGCCCAGCGGCGGACCACATCGGCATCGTCACTGAAGCGGTCGCCGGTGACGGTCAGGCTGATCTCGCGCTTGCCGTCGTGAAAGGTCCAATGATCGTGGACCCGGCTGCCAAGCATGTACAACAGGCAATTATGCTGGGCCAGTTGCTCCAGGTGCCGAGGCTCGCCATAACGTGCGAGATAGCTGGGAGAGGCACACAGCACACGCACATTGTCTGGGGCGATGGGCAGCGCAATCAGGCTGGAGTCTTCAGGCTCACCATAGCGCAAGGCGATATCCACCGGCTGGCGGAACAGATCGGCAATCCGATCACCCAGCAACAGCCGCACGGTGAGTTGCGGGTAGTCACGCTGGAACTCATCCAACCACGGCAATAGCTGATTGCGCCCGAAATCCGACGGAGCCGACAATTGCAGCACACCGCTGACATGGTCCTGCCCGCTGGCCAATAAGCGTCGCCCTTCATCCAGCGAGCTTAAGGCCGCACGGGCATATTCCAGGAAGCCCTCGCCTTCGGCCGTTAGCCGCAGGCTGCGAGTGGAGCGCGCCAGCAAGCGTGTACCCAGTTGCTGTTCGATCCGCTTGAGTGCCGCACTCGCCACCGCAGGCGACAGGTCCATCACCCGTGCCGCAGCGGACAAGCTGCCAAGGTCTGCCGCACGCACAAACAACTGCAAATCATCAAAACGCAGCATGCACTTGCACTCATTATCAAAGTTTTGTTGAAACAGACTGCTGTTTTAGCGGGTTTTATCTGCGCAGGAAATAGCCAATCATCTGTGCATCCGTTCATTACGTGTCTGGAGTTGAATATGACCACCGCCTTTAACGTCATCGCCACGCTGATCGCCAAACCCGGCCAACAGGCCACCCTGGAAACCTTGCTGCGCGGCCTGTTGGAACCCACTCGCCTGGAGGCCGGTTGCGAGCAGTACGACCTGCACCAGGATCTGCAACACCCGGAAACTTTCTACATGCTCGAACGCTGGAGCGACGACGCGGCGCTGGCCGACCACGACCAGAGCGCACATATCCAGAGCTTTCGCGCCAAGGCCGCTGATGTGCTCGAACACTTCGAGCTCAAGCGCCTGAAATTTCTCGCCTGATCCCCCCTTTTCTGGAGCCATCATGAAAGCCATTGCTTACTACGCCTCACTGCCGATCAACGATCCAAACGCCCTGCAAGACATCGAACTGCCTGCGCCTGTCGCCGGCCCGCGTGACTTGCTGGTGGACGTAAAAGCCATCTCGGTCAACCCGGTGGACACCAAGGTTCGCCAGAACGTCGCTCCGGAAAATGGCGCCGCCAAGGTACTGGGCTGGGATGTGGCCGGTGTGGTCAAGGCCGTCGGCAGCGACGTGACGCTGTTCAAGGCCGGCGACAAGGTGTTCTACGCCGGCTCCCTGGTGCGTCCAGGCGGCAACAGCGAATTGCACACCGTGGATGAGCGCATCGTCGGGCATATGCCGAAAAGCCTGGGTTTTGCCGAAGCCGCCGCGTTGCCGCTGACCGCCATCACCGCCTGGGAATTGCTGTTCGAACGCCTGCAAGTGCAGGAAGGGACACAAGACCTAGGCCAGAGCCTGCTGATCGTCGGCGCTGCCGGTGGCGTGGGGTCGATCCTGACCCAACTGGCCAGCCAGCTCACCGCCTTGAAAGTGATCGGCACTGCTTCGCGTCCGCAAACCCAGGAGTGGACCAGGGCCCTCGGCGCCGACCTGGTGATCGACCACAGCCAACCGCTGAGCGAAGCGCTGAAAGCCGCTGGCCATCCGCAAGTGACCCACGTCGCCAGCCTGACCCAGACCGATCATCACTTGGACCAGTTGGTGGAGGCCTTACAACCTCAAGGCAAACTGGCGCTGATCGACGATCCCAAGGCGTTGGACGTCAGCAAACTCAAGCGCAAGAGCCTGTCGCTGCATTGGGAGTTCATGTACACGCGTTCGATGTTCGAGACCCCGGACATGATCGAACAGCACAACCTGCTCAATCGCGTAGCCGAACTGATCGACGCCGGCACCTTGAAAACCACGGTAGGTGAGCACTTCGGTGTGATCAATGCGGCGAACCTGCGCCGTGCCCATGCACTGCTGGAAAGCGGCAAGGCCAAGGGCAAGATCGTGCTGGAAGGCTTCTGAAAAAACAGCTGTCAGAGTCGTCCATTATTCATGTAAGTAATGGACGACACCGCTAGTCAGACAGTTGACCTTTGTCATATCTCTGAGCGTATTCGGGTTTATATTGGCCGCCTTTGCCACGATTCTTTTACGTGAGGAAGTCAGCAATGAAAATCCTGATAAAAGCGTTAGCAAAATCCGCAGGCAATAAATGGCAAGTCCGTCTCGACCAGGACGCCTTCACCTTCCGCACCGAGGCAGAGGCCCGTGCCTTTGCCGACACCCTGCAAGCCCGTATCCAGGCGCCCCACCGTTTTCCAAGCAGCCAGCAACGTTCCGCCGCTGGCTGATCCGCTGTTCAGACCTGCGCCTGCAAGGCCCGTTTGCGTTGCAGGCGCTGGGTCGACATTGCGATCGTCACCGCCAACACACCGCACAAGCTGATGACCATCGCCATCGGCATCGCCGTGCCGTCGTGCAAAACTCCGACCAACGACGCCGCTCCCGCCGCCACGCCAAACTGAATGCAACCGAGCAACGCCGAAGCGCTACCGGCCCGTGCACCCTGCCCGCTCATGGCACAGGCCGACGTATTCGGCAAAATGCAGCCCAGGCTGGCGATGCAAATAAACAGCGGCACCAGTAATGGCCACAACGCATCGGTGCGCAGCGCCGCGATACCCAGCAAGCTCAACGCGGCCACCAGATAGACCCACACACTGCGCGACAACAGGAACGCCGGGCCACGCTTGGACAGCAACCGCGCGTTGACCTGCGCCACCAGGATAAAGCCCGCAGCGTTGGAGCCGAACAGCCAGCCGTAATGCTCGGCAGGCACGCCGTAGAGCTGGATGAAGACGAAAGGTGAACCGGCGATGTAGGCAAACATCCCGGCAATCGAGATACCACCGGTGAGGGCGTAGCCGAGGTAGACCCGGTCCGACAGCAGCGCAGCATAGCGACGCAGCGACCCGGACAACGGCTGGCGCGGCTGATGGCCCGGGAAGGTTTCCGGCAGCCCGACGGCCACGGCGATGGCCGCCATCACGCTGAAGATCGACAGGGCGAGGAAAATCGACTGCCAGCCCCATATTCCCACCATCAGCCCACCGGCCAGCGGTGCAAGGATCGGCGCCAGGCCGGTGACCAGCATCAACTGGGAAAACACTTTGGCTGAGCCGACCGCGTCGCATTTGTCACTGACCACTGCGCGGGAGATCACCATGCCAGCGCAGCCACCAAGGGCCTGCACAAAACGCGCGCCGATCAGCCATTCCAGGGAAGGTGCAAAGGCGCAGGCAAATGAAGCCAGGGTAAACAGCGTGACCCCACTGAGCAGCGGGCCGCGTCGGCCAAAGCGGTCAGCCAGTGGGCCATAGATCAATTGGCCGATGGCCAGGCCACCGAAATACACCGCCAGCGTCAGTTGGATGTGTTTTTCGTCGGTCGCGAAGGCCTTGGCCATGGCCGGGAAGCCGGGCAGGTAAAAATCGATCGCCAAGGGCGCGAAGGCGCTCAAGGCACCCAGAATCAGGATTATGCGGAGGTTCATCGGGCACCCAAGTGAGACGGCAGCCCGATAGTCTAGCCGCGCTTGGGTGCATTGAACACGATAGCTCGCTAACTATTTACCTGTATCAGGCAAGCTTGGCGCTGTAGCCCTCTTCGGTGATCGCCTCGATCACCTGTTCGGCAGACAAGCGGCTTTCGACGCCCACTTCCTTCGCGGCCAAGTCGACCGTCACACTGGCCGCCGAATCCTGGTTCTGCACTGCCTGGGTCACCGCTCGAACGCAATGGCCGCAGGTCATTCCTTCAACGCTGAATACTTGCATGACATGACTCCTTTGATGAGGTTGGACCCAGTCTCGACCTTGCCACGATGGCAAGGTCAAGTTCCGGGAATTTCTGCCGGGCTGGTATTTGGCCGCTTCAAAGGCCAAGCTTCACCCATCTTTGATTCACACCACGGAGCATTCGCCATGCGCTGGTCGTTTTTTGCCCTTGCTGGCCTGATGAGCTTGTCGGCCGCTGCGCCCCAAGCCTTCGCCGCAGAAGACTATGCGGTGCTGATCATTTCCCGGGAACGCCTGGAAGTGCCGACCAACTGCGAAATCGGCCTGTACCTGAATGACCAACTCGCGGGTAGGCTGTTCCAGGAACAGGCCACATCGTTCAACTTGCCGGCGGGCAATCTGTCGTTGCGCCTGAAGCTGCTGCCGGGCCAATCCCCTGGCTGCCTGCCGGGGATGTTGGCGCCGCCGGCGCAGAACATCACGCTCAAAGTCGGTGACGTGCGCAAACTGCGCATTGCCCAGGGCCCGGATGGGATGTACCTGAAAGCTGCCAAATTGGAATATTAAAGGCGCTTGACCTTCCCCACAGGTCAAGGTTGATCCTAAGGGCAACTTCTCTTGGAGGACTGCCCCATGAATGGATCCACCACCTTTGACCTGCCGATCAGCGGCATGACCTGCGCCAGCTGTGCCGGCCGGGTCGAGCGGGCGCTGGGCAAGGTGCCGGGGGTGCAAAGCGTCAGCGTCAACCTGGCCAATGAACGCGCCCATATCGAAGTGCTCGGCCAGATGGACCCCGGCGTGTTGATCGCCGCTGTCGACAAGGCCGGCTACACCGCCACGTTGCCCCAGAGCGAAACAGCCACCGACGCGGACCAAGCCCAGCGCCTGCACCGCGAACGTTGGTCGCTGGTGCTGGCGATCCTGCTGGCATTGCCATTGGTGCTGCCGATGCTGGTGGAGCCGTTCGGCCTGCACTGGATGCTGCCCGCCTGGGCGCAGTTCGCCCTGGCCACCCCCGTGCAGTTCATCTTTGGCGCACGCTTTTATGTCGCCGCCTGGAAAGCCGTGCGTGCCGGTGCTGGCAATATGGACCTGCTGGTGGCGATCGGCACTAGCGCCGGTTATGGCTTGAGTATTTATGAATGGCTCACCGCGCATCCTGGCATGGCACCGCACCTGTACTTCGAAGCCTCGGCGG
The DNA here is from genome assembly GCF_037479595.1 of Pseudomonas sp. MYb541. Lineage (NCBI taxonomy): Bacteria > Pseudomonadati > Pseudomonadota > Gammaproteobacteria > Pseudomonadales > Pseudomonadaceae > Pseudomonas > Pseudomonas sp. MYb541. The sequence continues at coordinate 17,616 of NZ_JBBGYS010000004.1, forward strand.
TGGTGATCGCTCTGGTGCTGCTCGGTAAATATTTGGAGAGCCGCGCCAAGCGCCAGACCGCCAGCGCTATCCGCGCCCTGGAAGCCTTGCGTCCGGAGCGGGCGATTCGGATGATTGAGGGCCGTGAAGAAGATGTCGCCATCAATGCCCTGAAACTCAATGATCTGGTGCTGGTAAAACCCGGCGAACGTTTCCCGGTGGACGGTGAAGTGGTCGAGGGGCAGAGCCATGCGGACGAAGCCCTGATCAGTGGCGAAAGCCTGCCCGTGCCAAAACAACCCGGCGATAAGGTTACCGGCGGCGCCATCAACGGCGAAGGCCGGCTGCTGGTGCGCACCCTGGCCCTCGGCGCCGAAAGCGTACTGGCGCGAATCATCCGCCTGGTGGAAGACGCCCAGGCCGCCAAGGCTCCGATCCAGAAACTGGTGGATAAAGTCAGCCAGGTCTTCGTCCCGGCCGTGCTGGTGCTGGCGTTGGTGACTGTGGTGGGTTGGTGGCTGTATGGCGCGCCCCTGGAAACCGCAATCATCAATGCCGTCGCGGTCTTGGTGATCGCCTGCCCTTGCGCCCTGGGCCTGGCCACGCCAACTGCGATCATGGCCGGCACGGGTGTTGCCGCGCGCCACGGTATTCTGATCAAGGATGCCGAAGCCCTGGAACGCGCTCATGAAGTAAGCGCGGTGGTCTTCGACAAGACCGGCACCCTCACCTCCGGCGCGCCGAAGATTGCGCACTTGGCAGCCGTGGATGGCAACGAAACCTTGCTGCTGCAACAAGCCGGAGCGTTGCAACGTGGCAGTGAGCACCCGTTGGCAAAGGCCGTGCTGGACGCCTGCAAGGAACAAGGTCTGACAGTGGCGGACGTGACCGCCAGCCAATCCCTGACCGGGCGTGGCATCGCCGGCACGCTGGACGGTCTGCAACTGGCTCTGGGCAATCATCGCCTGCTGGAAGAAACCGGCTTGAACGCGGGCCATCTGGCCGACTCCGCCAAGGCTTGGGAGGCAGAAGGCCGCACCTTGTCCTGGCTGATCGAGCAAGGCGCACAACCCCGAGTGCTTGGGCTGTTCGCCTTTGGCGACACGCTCAAACCCGGTGCGCTGGAAGCGGTGGAGCAACTCAAGGCCCAGCACATCAGCAGCCACTTGCTCACGGGTGACAATCGCGGCAGTGCCCGCGTGGTGGCCGAGGCATTGGGCATCGACGATGTGTACGCGCAAGTACTGCCTGCCGACAAAGCCGCCACCGTCGCCGAGCTGAAAAAAACCGGGGTTGTCGCAATGGTCGGCGACGGCATCAACGACGCCCCGGCCCTGGCCGCCGCCGATATCGGCATCGCCATGGGTGGCGGCACCGACGTGGCCATGCACGCCGCCGGTATCACCCTGATGCGCGGCGATCCGCGCCTGGTACCTGCGGCACTGGAGATCAGCCGAAAGACCTACGCCAAGATCCGCCAGAACCTGTTTTGGGCCTTTGTGTATAACTTGATCGGCATTCCCCTGGCCGCCTTTGGCCTGCTCAACCCGGTACTGGCCGGCGCGGCGATGGCCTTGTCCAGCGTCAGCGTGGTGAGTAATGCGTTACTGTTGAAGACGTGGAAGCCCAAGAACCTGGAGGATCAGCGCCCATGAACATCGGCCAAGCCGCACGCCAGAGCGGGTTGAGTGCCAAGATGATTCGCTACTACGAATCCATCGGCCTGCTCAAAGCCGCGCATCGCACCGACAGTGGCTATCGCGTGTACGGCCAGGATGACTTGCACACCCTGGCGTTTATCAAACGCTCGAGGGATCTGGGGTTTTCATTGGATGAGGTCGGCAAACTGCTGACCCTGTGGCAGGACCGGCAGCGGGCTAGCGCCGATGTAAAGGCGTTGGCACGCCAGCATATCGATGAGCTGAACCAGAAGATTCTTGAGCTGGGACAGCTGCGCGATACCTTGCAGGACCTGGTAGAGCACTGCCAAGGCGATCATCGGCCGGATTGCCCAATCCTCAAGGAATTGGCGTCCGGTAGCTGTTGCGCCTGAGGGAGTCTATCTGAATACATACAAACCAAATGTGGGAGCGAGCAAGCCCGCTCCCACATTTTTAGATCTCCATGTATCTGGAGATCACTGCATCCACGGTGGTGGCGGTGGCTCGTCCGGCACCTTGCTCGGCGGCGCATCATCCGCCGCGCGGATCGCCTGGCGACGCTCTTCATCGAGCCGCGCCGCTTCGATCTCGCGGATCACACCGCCGACATCCGCCAGCTCTTCCGGCTCGTCGAACTCGCCGGTCAATACACTGGCCGGGTGCAGGGTGCCGGCTTCGTAAAGCGCCCACATCTCCTTGGCGTACTTGGTCTTCTTCAACTCCGGAGCAAAGCGCCCAAAGTAGGAGGCCATGTTGCCTACATCCCGCTCCAGCATGCTGAAGGCGTGGTTGTTGCCCGCCGCATCCACCGCCTGGGGCAGGTCGATGATCACCGGACCGGTCGGCGTGAGCAGCACGTTGAACTCGGACAGGTCACCGTGCACCAGGCCGGTACACAGCATCAGCACGATCTGGGAAATCAGGAAGGCGTGGTATTCGCGCGCCTGGTCCGGTTCCAGCGTGACGTCGTTCAGACGCGGTGCTGCATCGCCATACTCGTCGGCCACCAGTTCCATCAGCAGCACACCTTCGAGGAAGTCGAACGGCTGGGGCACGCGAACGCCCGCACCGGCCAGGCGGAACAACGCCGCCACTTCGGCGTTCTGCCAGGCATCTTCGGTTTCTTTCTTGCCGAACTTGGAGCCCTTGGCCATGGCCCGGGCCTGCCGGCTGTTACGGACCTTACGGCCCTCCTGGTATTCGGATGCCTGACGAAAACTTCGTTTGTTCGCCTCCTTGTAAACCTTGGCGCAACGCAATTCGTTGCCGCAGCGCACCACATAAACAGCTGCTTCTTTACCACTCATGAGTGGGCGCAGCACTTCGTCGACCAGACCGTCTTCGATCAGGGGTTCAATGCGTTTAGGAGTCTTCATCAGCTTTTATTGTGGGTCCTTTATTACCAAATACGCGTATGGCACTCGTTATACGGCAATCAGCGCGTCGGTGGGAGGGGCTACCGACCGTTGATCACTTAAGAATGCAACCAATAGGCCAGTTTCAGCGCTCTATGATCGCTGTAACCCCTTGCCCGCCCGCCGCACAGATGGATATCAGCCCGCGGCCTTTGCCCGCCGCATCCAGCAACTTGGCCAGATTGGCGACGATACGCCCACCCGTGGCGGCAAACGGGTGCCCGGCGGCCAGGGAGCTGCCTTTCACATTGAGCCGGCTACGGTCGATGGCGCCCAAGGGTGCGTCGAGTCCCAGGCGTGTCTTGCAGTAGTCCGCGTCTTCCCAGGCCTTGAGCGTGCACAACACTTGGGCAGCGAAGGCTTCGTGGATCTCGTAGTAATCGAAGTCCTGCAGCGTCAGACCATTCCTCGCCAGCAAGCGCGGCACCGCATACACCGGCGCCATCAGCAGGCCTTCGGCGCCGTTGACGAAATCCACTGCCGCCGCTTCGCCATCGCGCAAGTACGCGAGGATCGGCAAACCGCGCTCTTTAGCCCAGGCTTCACTGCCCAAGAGCACCAGCGAGGCGCCATCGGTGAGCGGCGTGGAGTTGCCGGCGGTGAGCGTGCCCTTTTCGCTGCGCTCGAAAGCGGGCTTGAGGGTCGCGAGTTTTTCCAGAGTCAGGTCTGGCCGCAGGTTGTTGTCGCGGGTCAGGCCCAGAAACGGGGTGAGCAAATCGTTATGCCAGCCTTCGGCATAGGCGGCGGCCATTTTCTGGTGGCTTTCCAGCGCCAGCTGGTCCTGCTCGGCGCGGGGAATTTGCCAGGTCTGCGCCATCAATTCGCAGTGTTGCCCCATGGACAAACCCGTACGTGGTTCGCCATTGCGCGGCAGTTCCGGCTTGAGGTGATGAGGACGAAGTTGTAACAGGACTTTTAATTTATCCGCCACGGATTTGCTGCGGTTGGCCTGCAGCAGGATCTTGCGCAGGCCTTCATTCACCCCGATCGGAGCGTCGGAGGTGGTGTCCACCCCGCCAGCAATCCCGCATTCAATCTGACCCAGGGCGATCTTGTTGGCCACCAGCAACGCCGCTTCCAGACCGGTGCCGCACGCCTGCTGGATGTCATAGGCCGGCGTTTGCGGCGACAGGCGCGAGCCCAGCACGCATTCGCGGGTGAGGTTGAAGTCGCGCGAATGCTTGAGTACTGCGCCAGCGGCCATCTCACCCATGCGCAGGCCGTGCAGGTTGTAGCGTTCGATCAGGCCTTCCAGGGCGGCGGTCAGCATGGCCTGGTTACTCGCCGTGGCGTAAGGGCCATTAGAGCGAGCGAAAGGAATGCGGTTACCGCCGATGATCGCCACACGGCGCAATTGAGTCATGGAAAGCTCCCTGAAGGTTGTGGGTGGAATCATTCAGCCTAGCCTAGGCTCAATCGAACGACTGCCGCCCCGGGGTGGTCAACCCTTTGAACCCCAGCCTTCGGAGAGCGTTCCATGTCTGACCGTTATATCGACTTCGCCAACTCAAGCCTCGGCCATCGCCTGGTCGCCGCCATTGGCCTGCCGTCACCGGTACGCCTGGAACGCTGGCAAGCCGGGCGCCTGCGTCCAGTGGAAGGTGCTTTGCTGCTGGGCGGCGGCGCGCTGGCGAGCAACGTGCAGGCGTTTGCCCACAAGCTCACCGACGCGATTTATACCTACGGCGCGCAGACGTCGACGTGGATTCCCGGTCACGGTCCCAAGCTCAAGGCCGTGGTGTTCGACGCCAGCGACTTGCAGCACACTGATCAACTCAAGCAACTGCGCGAATTCTTCCAGCCGCTGCTGAAAAACCTGGATAACAGCGCCCACCTGGTGATCCTCGGCCGCGCGCCGGAAAGCCTCAGCGACCCCTTCGCCGCCAGTGCCCAGCGCGCCCTGGAAGGCTTCAGCCGCTCGCTGGCCAAGGAACTGCGCAATGGCGGCGTGCTGCAATTGCTTTATGTGGGCGACGGTGCCGAAGACCAACTGGAAGGCGCGCTGCGCTTCTTCCTCTCGCCCAAAAGCGCGTATATCTCGGGGCAAGTCATTCGCCTGGACGCTTGCGCCACACCCGTCGAGGACTGGACGCGGCCCCTGGCCGGGCGCAAAGCGCTGGTCACTGGCGCAGCCCGAGGCATCGGTGCCTCCATCGCCGAAACCCTGGCCCGCGACGGCGCCGAGGTGATTTTGCTGGACGTGCCCCAGGCCAAGGCCGACCTCGAAGCCCTGGCCGCGCGCCTGGGGGCACGCACTGTCACACTGGATATCTGCGCTGCAGATGCCGCCAGCCAATTGGTCGAACAGCTGCCTGATGGCCTCGACATTCTGGTACACAACGCCGGGATCACTCGCGACAAGACCCTGGCCAACATGACCCCGGAATACTGGGACGCGGTGCTGGCGGTCAACCTCAATGCGCCGCAGGTACTGACCAAGGCGCTGCTCGACAGCGGCACCCTGCATGACAACGCCCGCGTGGTGTTGCTGGCGTCGATCAGCGGCATCGCCGGCAACCGTGGGCAGACAAACTACGCCGCAAGCAAAGCTGGATTGATCGGCCTTGCGCAGGCCTGGGCACCGCTGCTCCAGGAGCGCGGCATCAGTATCAACGCCGTGGCGCCCGGCTTTATCGAAACCCAGATGACTGCGCATATTCCGTTTGCCTTGCGTGAGGCCGGACGACGCATGAGTTCGCTGGGCCAGGGCGGCCTGCCGCAGGACGTCGCCGAAGCGGTAGCCTGGCTCGGCCAACCGGGCTCCGGGGCCGTTAGCGGTCAAGCGCTGCGGGTGTGTGGGCAAAGCCTCTTGGGAGCATAAACATGCAATGGAAGACGCTAGGCACTACGCCATTCCTGCCGCCGTTGTATTGGCGCGCCGCGCTCAAGCGCAAGATCACCGGCAACACGTTGCCCGAGCAGGGGTTGCGCTGTCGGGTGAGCATCAACGTCGAGCAAGTAGCGGCGTACCGCAAGGTCTGCGGTTTTGCCGACAGCCCGATCCTGCCGGCGACTTATCCGCATATCCTGGGGTTCGGGTTGCAGATGCAGTTGCTCACCGACAATAGTTTTCCCTTCCCGCTGCTGGGGTTGATTCACCTGAGTAACCGCATCCGTATCCATCGCCCGCTCGGGGGTGTAAGCGAGTTGTCCATCGCTGTCCACACGCAGAACCTCAAGCCCCATCCCAAGGGCGCGACCTTTGATCTGATCACCACCGTCGAGGACTCCCTCGGCCTGCTGTGGGAAGCCGAAAGCCGCATGCTTTGCCGAGGCGTAAAGCTCGAAGGTGAACCCGAGGATGACGCCCAGCCTTCCCCCACTCAGGTCAGCGAACTGACCCGCTGGAAAGCCCCCGCCGATATCGGCCGCCGTTATGCGCGGGTCTCCGGCGACTACAACCCGATCCACCTCAGCGCCCTCACCGCCAAGCTGTTCGGTTTTCCCCAGGCCATCGCCCACGGGCTGTGGAACAAGGCGCACACCCTTGCCGCCCTCGGCGAACACCTGCCCGCCGCCAATATCGAGATCAGCGTCGAGTTCAAAAAACCCGTGCGCCTGCCCGGTGAAGTGACGTTGTTGACCAGCGCCGCCGGCTCCAGCGGTGAGTTGTGGTTAAAAGGCGCGGGCGATATTGAACATATGGTAGGCAAGTGGTGGCCGATCGCCTGAAAGAAACCGATTAATTGTATATATATACCCTAAGTAATAGCGGACTTTTTTACGTCCGCTTTTTTATTCAAGTCATTGATTCAAAACATATATACATCTTGATACATCCTTGCCTTATACCCTTGGTATTAGTTACTTAACCGGTACACCCGTGCCGTATATAAATCGTTAATACCAAGTAGAGCATTGAGCGAACGCACCGCCGGGGCTGTTATAGCCATACGGACAAACACATTGCTACCCCGAGAAGTAGCGAGTGTTTGAAGACAACCAAGGTTGTACAGGTGCAAGGAACTCAATCATGAAAACTCAAGTCGTGTTTTGGAAAGCAAGTACCGCGCTGGCCCTGGCCGTAGCACTGGCACTCGGCGGCTGCAGCAGCGGTGGTGGTGGGCACAAATCCAGCGTGGCATCGTCCTCACCCGATGCGGGTGCAGGAACAGGTGGCGGTACGGGTGGCGGCACAGGTGGTGGCACCGGCGGCGGTACGGGTGGCGGCACAGGTGGTGGCACCGGCGGTGGTACTGGTGGCGGCACAGGCGGCGGTACCGGTGGCGGCACAGGCGGCGGTACTGGTGGCGGCACCGGCGGTGGCACCGGCGGCGGCACCGGCGGCGGAACAGGTGGTGGCACGGGTTCGACAACCACTCCCCTGGTGACTGGCCAGATTGCCGGCACTCTGGGCGGTACTGTCGGTAACGTGGGCGCTGCGGTCGGCGACCTTGGCGACACCTTGAACAACGTTCCCATCGTTGGCACTACGGCTGGCGGTCTCGTCACTGCTACCGGCAACGCCGTCACCAGCATTGGCACTGGCGTCACTGCCGGACTGGGCTCTCTGGGTACCAACAGCAACTCCCTCGGCATTACCGTGGCGGGGGTCGGTAACGGCGTTGCCGACCTGGGCGACGGTCTTTCGACGACCGGCAAATCCCTGTCGACCACACTGGGCGGCATTCCGGTGGTGGGTGGTTTAACCGGCGGCGTCGGCGGTGCTGCCGGCGGCGTGGTCGATAAGGTGGGCCAGACCGTCACCATGCTCGGCGATACCTTGAGCACTGCCAGCACCACCGGGCCGCTGGGTTCTCTCACTAACACGGTCGGCGGTAAAGTGTTGGTGCCTGTGGTCTCGCTGGTGGAAAACACCACGGGCAACCTCGGCAAGGCCACCGGCCTTGGCAACCCGGTCAATGGCCTGCTGGATAAAGTCGGCTCCACTGTGACCGGCCTGGGTGGTCAGGTTGCCAGCGCAGGGGGCACCGGCAACCCGGTGACCAATATCGTCGGCGGTGCATTGACCGGCGTCGGTGGCGTGCTCGACAAGTCCGGTGGCTATGTCGCCCCAGCGGGCGGCGCTTCGAAACCCGGCCTGCCTGAGTTGGTGGGTGGCCTGGTAGCCAACGTCGGTAATGGCCTGAATGCCGGCAACACCAATGGCGCCGTGAGCGCGGCAGGCGTGACCGGTGGAGCATTGGGTGGCACTGTCGCTTCCCTCGGCACAATCATTGGCGGCAATGGCGTCGCCAATACTGCAGCGACGTCGCCCGTTGCCGGCTTGGCGACCAACGTCGGCGCGGCCCTTAACCCAGTGACCTCCGGTGTCGCCAGCCTGACGCAAAACATCGGAAACACCACGGGCATCGGCGCTCCGGTCAATGGCCTGGTGACTCAAGTCGGTGGCGCCGTCAGCGGTATCGGTGCCAACCTGACGGCGGCCAACGCCAACCCGATCACCAATGCCCTCGGCGGCACCGTCAGTGCGGTTGGCAGTACCGTAGGCTCGGTCGGTGGGTTGGTCACAGGCGGTACCGGCACCAGCGGCGGTCTGCTTGGCGGACTGAACGTAGGCGCCAACACCTCGGCGGGTGGCAGTGCGAATACAAATACCGGCGGCGGCCTGGGCGGTTTATTGAACGGCCTGACCGGCAAAAAATAGAATTGCACCTGGCCGATTAGACGGCCTCCCCTACAGCGCCTACGCTTGGTTGAGACGAGAGACCCAATAAGTCTCTCGTCTTTTTTATGGGGCCTGGAACATGCCCCACCCGAACCGAGTCCCAGAACCGGGCGGGCCCGAAACGCTGCTGCAGTTGACCATGGAGTGTCCTATGCGCGTGTTGACGCCGTTGTTATTGCTTACTCTCAGTGCCTACGCCCAAGCCGAGACCCTTCCCAGCTTCCTCAACAGCAACGACACCATCCGCAACCTGCCAGTGCCCAACCTTCCCGCCGACGCCTATCGACCGGCCACGCCACAGACCCAGGTGCCCGAAACACCATCTACTCAGGGCCAGCCGCTGTTGATGGACACCAAGGTCACGATTCGCAAGCTGCAGATCGAGGGTGGCACCATCTACCCGCTCGACGAGACCGCCAAGGCCTACGAACCGTTGTTTGGTCATGAGACCAACCTGGCGCAACTGATCGAAGCCACCCGTGGGGTTACCCGTCGCTACCAGCAGGACGGCTACCTGCTGTCCTACGCATTCCTGCCCCAACAGAGCTTCGAAAATGGCCTGGTGCGCGTGATTCTGGTGGAAGGCTATATCAAGGACTACCAGCAAACTGGCGATATCGGCTCGGTCTCGGCTTACGTCGACAAACTGGCCAATAAACTCCTGGCCGAACGCCCGCTGACCCGCAAGACCTTCGAGCGCTATACCACGCTCATGGGCCGTATCCCAGGCGTCACACTGCAAGCGCAAGTACCCGCGCCGGGAACCACCGACGGTGGCACACACATGCAGATCACTGCCAGCCGCAAGCCCTTCACCAGTAGCATGAGCATGACCGATGACAGCCGCGGAGGCCTGCAGGCCCTGCTTACCGGCACCAGCAACTCCCAGACCTCAATGGGCGAGCAACTCAACGTCAGCGGGCTGTTCCCGCCTGGCGAAGATAAAGAGCACTACTACCGTGTGGGCTACAGCCAGTTCATCAATGCCGAAGGCACCCAGCTGGCGCTCGCCGCCGAACGCTACCGCGCCGACCCCAAAACCAACGTGCAACTGGACGGCGGCTTCGAGCTCAAGCCGCACCAGTCCATCGATCGCTATTCCATCGGCCTCAGCCACCCGCTGATAGCCTCACCGAATGAATCGCTGACCCTCGGCACGCGCCTCTACGCAGTGGACCAAACCACAAGCTACAAACTCTTGGGCTACCCCCAGCGTTTCGACGTTGAAACCAACCTGCGCGCCCTGGCCTTCGAGGGTGACTGGCGCAAGTCCGACACCCGCCAACTGCGTATCCTCAGCGCCGGTCTGTACCAGGGCATCAACGGCATGGGCGCCAGAACCCACAGTGATTTCGAAGGGCTCAAGCCCGACCTGGACTTCTTCCGCCTGCGCCTGTCCGGCGTACAAAGCGACAAGTTCTTCGATAACTGGCAAGGCGTCCTGTCGGGAGCGTTTTACTGGAGCAATGACACCCTGCCGGACAGCGAACGCGCCACGTTCGGTGGGCAGAACTTCGGTCGTGGCTACCCTGACGACCAGGGTTCCGGTGACAAGGGCTGGGGGCTGGCGTATGAGGTCAACTACAGCTACAACCGCGCTGGCGACTGGGTGAGGATTCTGCAGCCCTATATTGTGTTCGACCGCGCCAAGACCTGGTTCAACGATCTGCCTGTCAGAAGCAGCGACCTGTCATCGGCTGCACTCGGGCTGCGCTTCGGGGACAACAAGTACTACAACATAGCCCTGGAAGCGGCCAAGCCGATGTCGGATATCGCGCTGGACAGTTTCAACCGGCGGCCACGGTATACGTTGAGCTTCAGTTATCAGCTCTGATCCTACCCTTTAGGCGCTAGTGGGGCGCCTAAAGCCTGGTTTTCGGGAGGGGAAACAGATTGTTCAACGTATCAATCAACCGAACCAGATAGATCGGCTTGCGAAACAGGTCCAGCACTTGCAGGCGCAGCATGTCGCTCACATCGTCCATTTCGGCGTGGCCCGACATCACAATCACCGGCAGGTGTGAGCGTGAGGTGTGTTCGCGCAGGCGCTTGATCAAGGAGATACCGCTTTCCTCGGGCATGCGCAGATCGGTGATGACCAAGGCGATGTCGGGGTGAAGTGTCAATTCTTGCAGGGCGAAGGTGACGGAGGTGGCGGTAAAACAGACAAATCCCTCGTTTTCGAGGGATTCGGCGAGTTCGATCAAGGCGTCCTCTTCATCGTCCACCAATAGAATTTGCTGGCGTGAAGACGCGCTCATGGCATCACCTTCAAGAGGGGATCATCATAACGGCCACCACAACTAAATCATGTTCCGGTCGGCATATTAGTGGTCATATTGGTGAAAATGGTTTTTACCTTAGTTCCAAGCCCCGTCCCGGCACCCACTATAACGAGCGCTACCAACGCTACGACAATGGCGTATTCGATGCCTGAGGCTCCTTCTTTGCGACTGAAGAATAGTTGGGTTTGGACATACAGCTTCAACACCAGGTCAAGGAACATAAGACTTCTCCCTAAAACGCCACTGGAAGCCGGAACGGCTCTAGTACCAGATAATCGCGGCGTGCCATTAGAGCATTGTCAACAAACCCCAGCCTCACAACTGTAATAACGAATTAATCATAAAGTATTAGTCGTAACGTCAGCCCCTATAAACGCGCCGTATAAAGGCAGCGTTTATAAGCTCACATAATTTTTCTCCAGGGTAATGGCATTTCGTCCTAGCTGAGCTACCTTCAAATAGCCAAATCGTTAGATGTTCATCACAGCCAGGTTGCGGATTAACCCATTCGAATTAATCGGGTGTGCAGTGCAACGGGAAAGGGAGAGCCGTCATGAACAGTCGCATCAGCATGGTCCTGGCCGGCTTGTTGCTGATCGGGGCCTTGATCGCCGGGTACTGGGGGCTTGTTTTAAGCCGCGCTCCGGAGCCTGTCGCAGCCCCCGCCGTACCTGTCGTTTCCGTTGATAACACTGTCGCTGCGGTGGAAGACCAGACCCGCCAACCGGTGGTGGTGCTGGCGCATGACGTGCCCGCTTTTGTGCCACTGACCGACGCCGACCTGATCCTGGAAAAACTGCGCACCGCGCCCGCCGGCAGCCTCACCCAGCTCGATCAAGCCATCGGTCGCATCCCCCTGCGGACCTTGGGCGCAGGCACTTGGCTCACCGAAGAAAGCTTCAGCGGCGGCGGCCCGCTCGCCCGCATGATTCGCCCGAATGAGCGCGCCCTGGCCGTGGCCGTGGATGAGGTGAGCGGCGCTGGGGGCCAACTGACGCCAGGCGATTACGTGGATGTGCTGCTGTTCCTGCGCCAGGATGTCGGTAACGTCGAGCAGTCGGCGCAGATCGTCCTTCCGGCCATGCGCCTGCTCAGCGTCGGTGACCAGTTGGGCCTGGCCAACGATGGCAAACCCGCTGTGCCACCCCCGGTCACGCCTGAAGAACGCGCCCAAGCCGCCCAACGTCGATACGGCGCACGCACCGTGGTGCTGGCCGTGCCGGAGCCACTGCTAAGCCGACTGATGCTCGCGGCGCAAGCCGGCGTGTTGCGCCTGGCGGTACGTAGCGCCGAGGAACAACTGCTCAGTCGCTACTGGGCTGGCGAAAGCGACGCATCAGAGAGACTGGAAAGCGCCAACCGCAACCTCTACCAATTCACCCAATTGGCCTTGACCGGCCCGCCCAAACGCGTGGTCCAAGCCAGCACCACTGGGCCTGGCGTACGCCGTGGCGTTGAAGTGATTCGCGGTGCCCAAGCGGCACCACAAACTCCGTGATCGAGCAAGGATGCCTTGAATGAGCCATCGCTACGCACCCCTGTTCACGCACATGGCCTGGGCCCTGATGCTGTCGAGCCTGCCGGTCGGCATGGCCTTGGCAGCGCCGGGCAACTGCGGTGCCCTGGGTCAGTTACCCGCCGTGGTCGAGGTGGGAGAAGGCCTGCAACAAGAGCTGCAATCACCGGTGGCCATTACGCGCCTGGCCATCGGCGACCCGAAAATCGCCGATGTGCGGGTCAACGGTGACCGGAACTTTCTGCTGACCGGTGTTTCGTCCGGCGCTACCAGCCTGATGGTATGGACCGCCTGTGCCAGCGCGCCGCGCCAAAGCATGGTGTTCGTCAAGGGCAAGGCCACGTCGGCGCTGACCAGCGTGTCGCTGCCGCCGTCGGAAGACCCGTTGTTGCCCAGCCAGGTGCAGACCGATATCCGCTTTGTCGAGGTCAGCCGTACCAAGCTCAAGGAAGCCAGCACCTCGCTGTTCGGTCAGGGAGGTAACTTTCTGTTTGGCAGCCCCGGCAATGGCACGGCACCTGTTGCGCCGGCCAATAGCTTTCGCGGACAGGGAGTGAATAACGGTTTTTTCAATATCGGCTTCGGCGGTGGCCGCATCTCGGCCATGATCAATGCCCTGGAGCAAAGCGGCTTCGCCTATACCCTGTCGCGTCCCAGCCTGGTGGCGCTCAGCGGACAGAGTGCAAGCTTCCTTGCGGGCGGTGAAGTCCCCATTCCAGTGCCCAGTGCCGGCAGCGACAGCATTTCCATCGAGTACAAAGAGTTCGGCATTCGCCTGACCCTGACCCCGACCGTGATTGACCGCAACCGCATCACCCTCAAGGTGGCGCCAGAAGTCAGCGAACTGGACTACAGCAACGCGGTGCAGATCGAAGGCATTCAGGTGCCGGCGTTGACCGTCCGCCGTACCGACACCAGCGTGTCCCTGGCCGATGGCGAAAGCTTTGTGATCAGCGGCCTGATCAGCAGCAACAACCGCTCCACCATCAGCAAGTTTCCGGGGCTGGGCGACATCCCGATCCTCGGGGCGTTTTTCCGCGACTCCAATATCAGCCGCGAAGAAAAAGAGCTGCTCATGATCGTCACGCCGCATCTGGTGCAACCGTTGGCGGCCAACGCCCAACTGCCCTCCTTGCCCGGCGAGAAACTACGCAGCTACGACCCAAACTGGTATCGGCTGTTCTTCCTGGAAAACGGCAACTTTGACCGTCGCAGTGGACTTTCCCAATGAGCGATAGCCTGAGCCAGACCTTTCTCGCCATCACCCGCAACACCACTGACCTGGAGTGGCTGCAGGGCGCCCTGGCGCCGCTTGGCCAAGTCGTCAGCGCCGGCACCGGCAGCCTGGACGAACTGCTGGCGCTGGTGGATGTGACCTTCGCCAACCTGGTGTTCGTCGGCCTGGACCGCGAAAACGTCGTGGCCCAGAGCGCATTGATCGAAGGCGCCCTGGAAGCCAAGCCGATGCTCGCCGTCGTCGCCCTGGGCGATGGCATGGACAACCAGCTTGTGCTGAACGCCATGCGGGCCGGCGCCCGCGACTTCGTGGCCTACGGCTCGCGCTCCAGTGAAGTGGCGGGCCTGGTGCGACGCTTGAGCAAGCGCCTGCCCACCGTCACCAACAATGCACAACTGGGTGGCCTGACCGTGCTCTTTGGCACCCAGAGCAATGCCGATGGGGCGATGCTGGCCACCCACCTGGCGCTGGTCGTGCAGAAAAGCGGCCAGCAAACTTTGTTGCTCGACCTGGGCCTGCCGCGCAGCGACAGCCTGGCCTTGCTGGGTCTGCAAAGCACCTTCAATTTCGGTGACGCGTTGCGACACTTGCGCCGCCTCGATACCACCCTGATCAACAGCGCCTTTACCCCCGCCCTGGACGGGCTGCGCATCCTGGCCTACGCCACCGGTGACGAACCGCTCAAACTCACCAGTGCCGCCGAGCTGTTCATGTTGCTCAGTGCACTGCGCCAGCACTTCCAGCACATCGTCGTGAACATTACCGGGCAACCCGACAGCGAGGCCCTGCGCACCTTTGTCAGCCACTGCGACAAACTGCTGTGGTGCACCGACCAGAGCGTACTGGACTGTCGCCGCAACCTGGCAATACTCAACCGCTGGCGCGAAAAAGGCATGAAGCTGGATCACGCCAAACTGGTGGTGGACCGCTACATCAAGGCCTGCGCACCCGATACCGAGGCCCTGGAAAAAAGCTTCGGCCTTGAGTGCATCGCCGTACTCCCGCTGAGCGCCGAGCTGCGCCTGAATGTGAAAAACCAAGGCCAGACCCTGTTTGCCCTGGCCCCCCGTGAACCTTTGACCCAAGCCGTGCGCACCTTGGGCGAGCGCCTGGCAAAACGCTCCGAGGGCCTGGCGAAGCCGTCGATGCGCTGGTTTGAACGCTTCCTGGGGTCAGGACGATGAACGGCGAAAAACTGTTTGGCGGCCCAGCCCGCGCCGCTGGCGGCAACAGCGATCACGATGGCCTGAAGCTGGTGCTGCACCGCTACATCATCGACGCCATCGAGGAGTCGGGTAAAAACCTGCTCGAAGGCACACGCCAGTCCCTGGCGCAATTTGTCATCGACAAGGTTTCCGAATACATCACGCGCATGCGCCTGGCGATCTCGCGTTATGAGATAGAGCGCCTGGCCGAAGAGATCGTCGACGAACTCACCGGTTTCGGCCCGCTGGAAGTGCTGCTGCGTGACCCTGCGGTGACAGAAATCCTGGTCAATGGGCCGCACCGTGTGTTTATCGAACGCGATGGTTTGCTGCACCAAAGTGACCTGCGGTTCATCGACGACCACCATGTGGAGCGCGTGATGCAACGCATCCTCGCGCCATTGGGCCGGCGCCTGGATGAATCCTCGCCGATGGTGGATGCGCGCTTGCCCGACGGCAGCCGGGTCAACGCAATCATCCCGCCGATTGCCCTGGACGGGCCGTGCCTGTCGATTCGGAAATTCCGCAAGGACATGCTCAAGAGCAGCGACTTGGTTGCCATGCAAACCATTGATCAAAGCATCTTCGAGTTCTTCCAGGAGGCCGTGGGCAAGCGCTGCAACATCTTGATCAGCGGCGGCACCGGCACCGGCAAGACCACGCTGCTGAACATCCTCAGCCAGTTGATCAACCCCCATGAGCGCCTGGTGACCATCGAAGACGTCGCTGAACTGCAACTGGGCCACCCCCATGTGGTTCGCCTGGAAACCCGCCCGCCCAACGCCGAAGGCCATGGCGAAGTACGCTCCAGCGACCTGATCCGCAACGCCCTGCGGATGCGCCCGGACCGCATCATCCTCGGCGAAATCCGTGGCGTGGAAGTGCTCGACGTGATGACCGCCATGAACACCGGCCACGACGGTTCCATGAGCACCGTGCATGCCAACAATGCCCAGGATGCGTTGCTGCGCCTGGAAACCCTGGTGGGTCTGACCGGCCGTGTGGTCGCGGAAAAAACCCTGCGCCAGATGATCTGCGCCGCGCTGGACGTGATTATCCAACTGACACGCATGCCCGATGGACGCCGCTGTGTGAGTGAAGTGGTGGAAGTGGTCGGCGTGCGCGAAGACGTGTATGTCACCAACACCCTGTTCCGCCTGGACCGGCGCACCGGCTTCGGTTTCCTGCGCGAAGCCATCAACCCGGCCGGCGACAAACTGCGCCGCGAATCGGCCTTGCAATCCTAGGGAGCGCCAGATGATCGGACCTGTGTTGCTCCTTATCTGCCTGCTGCTGATCGGCCTGTCGTTCTGGCAATTTCAGCACGGCCTGCGCAAGGCCCAGACGGACCGCGTGCTCGAACGTCTCGGCGACGGTCAGCCCGAAGTACAGGACACCGACACCCGTTGGACGGGCCTTGAGCGGATGTTTCAACGTGCCGGGCTGGGCAAACCCACGGACCGCCTTGGCCTATGGCTGAGTGCCTGGGTGACCGGCGTACTGTTGGGCTGGCTGTTCGCCGACGGGTTGGGCCTGATCACAATGATCGTCGGACCGCCTTTGTTTCTGAGGGTGTACATCAGTTGGTGTTATCAACGCCGCGTGCAACGTATGGTCGAGCAACTGCCTCAATTGCTCGACCACAGCGTGCGCAGCCTCAAATCCGGCAGAACCTTGGCCGACGCAGTACTGGGCGGTGTCGAGAGCACTGAAGATC
Source organism: Pseudomonas sp. MYb541 (assembly GCF_037479595.1). Classification (NCBI taxonomy): domain Bacteria; kingdom Pseudomonadati; phylum Pseudomonadota; class Gammaproteobacteria; order Pseudomonadales; family Pseudomonadaceae; genus Pseudomonas; species Pseudomonas sp. MYb541. The sequence continues at coordinate 34,260 of NZ_JBBGYS010000004.1, forward strand.
CGCTCAAGGAAGCCATGGGCCGCGTTCAACGCAATGTGCGCATGGGCGTCAGCCTGCCGGACTCGGTCAGCGACTTTGCCGAGTTCTATGAACAGGATGAATTCCGCCTGTTCGCCCTGGGCCTGAAGGTCAATCACCGCTACGGCGGCAATGCCAGTGAGCTGCTGGAAAACCTGATCAAGATGATCCGCGAACGGGAACAGGGCGCCCGTCAACTCAAGGCCATGACGGGTGAAACCCGCATGACCGCGTATGTGCTGGGCGGGCTGCCGATACTGATCGTGGGGTATTTCATCCTGGTCAATCCCGATTACCTGATGAACATGTGGAACGACGATACGGGACGCATCATGCTGTTCAGCGCGCTGGTCATGGACATCAGCGGCACCTTGCTCATGTGGCGCATGCTGAGGAGTGTCTGAGATGGCGCTGCTGGCCTGTGTCTTGTTGTTGCTCGCCGCCTTGGTATTGTTCGGCGGCCAATTGCTCGAGAATCGCCGACGTGACCGCCGGGTGGCTGAGCGCCTGCAAGGGCGTATGGGCGGCGATGCCAAGCTTGGCACGTTCATGCGTCAACTCGGCGCCAGCACCCTGGCCCAGCGTTCGGTCAGCCTGGACAACGAGACCCAGATACTGCTCAACCGCATTGGTTGGCGCAAGGCCAGCCAACGTTCGCTGTTTGCGGCCTTTCAGATCGGCTTGCCCATCGTGTTCCTGGGCCTGACCGTCATCGGCCAGCAGGTTTTTTTCCCTGAAATGGACCCCGCGTGGATTGCGCCCCTTTTTGGCCTGGGCATTGGCTACCTACTGCCCAAACGCGTGCTCGCCGCCGCCGCCAAACATCGTCAGCAAACTATCGCCAAGGAAATCTCGACCTTCATTCCGCTGCTGCGCATCCTGTTCGAATCGGGGATGGCGGTTGAACAGTCATTGCGCGTCCTGGGCACCGAAGCCCAGCGCTTGCTGCCCGCGCTGACGCATGAGCTGCGCCTGATCCTGGCGCGGGTCGATTCCGGCCTGGAACTGGGCGAAGAACTGGGCAAGACCGCGCGTTTGCTGGAAGTCGATGAGTTCACCGACACCTGCATCATCCTTCAACAATTGATCCATCAGGGCGGCGGCGCGATGAAGTCCTTGCTGGCCCTCAAGCAACTGCTCGACGACCGACGCCTGACCCGCCTGCAGGAATACATTTCAAAGATGTCAGCAAAAATGTCGGTGGTGATGATGGTGTTTCTGTTCCCCGCTTTGCTGATCGTGCTCGGCGGCCCGGCCTTTATCGGCATCGCACGGGCGATGGCCAACTTTTGAGGAGACCTTGATGAGAGTAATGATTGCCGGCTTGGCCATGCTGATGCTCGGCGGCTGCGCCACCAATGGCCAATCACCCTGGGCAGCGTTGACCTCACCGGGCAGTTGCGCCAAGCCAAGCTCGGAACAGGAACTGGCGCTCAACCTGTCTGATGATTTGGCCAACGAAGGCAAGCTGCACGCCAGCCTGGCCAACCTGCAAAGCCTGCCCGAAGCCTTGCCCCAAGTGCGCCAGCGCAAGGCCCGCACTTACCGCCTACTCGGGCGCAGCGAAGCTGAACCGTTGTACCGCAGCCTGCTCGGCACCTGCATGACCGCCGAAGGCGAGCACGGCCTGGGGCAATTGGCGGCCGCGAAGGGCAACAGCGCCCTGGCCATGGCCCACCTGCAGCGGGCGGCGCAGCTGGCGCCCACTGATGAGAAAATCCGCAATGACTTGGGCGTGGTTTACCTCAACCAATTGCGCGTGGAAGAAGCCCGCTTTGAATTCATGACGGCCATCGAACTCAAGCAGGGCGACCCGTTGGCCGCCGTCAATCTGATCACGCTGTTGATCTACCAGGACGACTGGGGGCAAGCGGCCAAGGTCGTCAGTCAGCTGGGCCTGAGCCGCGAGCAAGTCTCCGATGCCCAGGCCCGCGCAGAAAAACTCAAGGGCGCCCGGACGGCGGCGCGCAAAGTCGCGACCGTGCGCGATGCCCTGCCGGTGAGCCTCAAGTAAGGAGTGATCGATGAAAGCACATTACCTGATCGGCCTGGTGCTGTTACCGCTGGGCGCCATGGCCATCGAACCCGGCCCGTCGTCCCCGCAGCAGGCGGAAACGGAAAACTGGATGGTCTTGCAGATCAACGGGCGAGCCGCTTCGCCGACGCCACAAAGGGCCACGCCCGCGGAACGGGAGCAGGCCTCGCAGCGTTGGCTGGACACTTACAAATATCCGATTCCAGAGTTTTTCGAAACGGGCACCAGTGGGGACTCTAAAGGCGGCCAGAGTCAATGAGGTCCTGGCGCTTCAGTGCGCCGTCACTCGCTGGCGCATCGCCGAGTTGCTCGGCGACAAGGCCAGTGCCAGTTGGGTACGGTTATGCATATGGGTCAGGCGCAGTACTTGGGACACGTACAGCTTGACCGTGTTCTCGGTGATCCCCAGTTCGCAGGCGATCTGGTAGTTGGTCTGGCCCTTGCCCACCAGGCGCGCTACATCCAGTTGGCGTGGCGAGAGCTGGTTGAAGATGCTCGGAATTTCCACCGGGCCGGCTTCTTCGGCGACCAGGTCGGCCTCATCCGCCACGCCGGCACCTGGGCTGCGGCGCACTTTGTCGAGGTCCTGGTACAGGTCGTTGATGGATTCGGAAAGGTATTGCAGCTTCTGGTTCAGGTGCCCCAGTTGCAGCTCCTTGCGTCGCTCTTCCAGCGCTGCTTCCTGGCGTTGTAGACCTTCGAGCAACTCGTCGAGATTGATCGGCTTCTGGTAGTAGTCCGAGATCCCTGCACGCAGGGCCTTGATCACGTCCTGTTTATCGGCGCGCCCAGTGAGCATGATCGCCTCGAATGCCCGCGCCTTGCCTGCCACCTTTTGCATGGCCTTTACAAGCTCGATGCCGTCCATGTCCGGCATGTGCAGGTCGCAGAGCACCAAGCCGATCTCGGCGTCTTCGCTGAAGCGCTGCAAGGCGTGTCGGCTGGACTCACAAGGGACGCAGCGATAACCACTGCTTTCAAGAAATTCGCAGAGCTCTTCCACGATCAATGGCTGATCGTCGACCACGAGCACTTTTACCGCCGAGGTAAGCTTGTTCACGCGTTACTCCATGCCTGGCCAGCCAAAAGATTGACCTATCCTTTTTGACGAAGAATCCTACACATCCACTCAATAAACGTAGACCTACTTTCCGACTATGTACATAGCGATAGAGGCCTAGTGCGACTAATGGATCCAAAACCAGTACAGCACAAATCCTGTCAATACAAAGGGGGCAAAAGGCTGCTTTGTTGACACGCCCGGTGAAGGTACCTCTCGGTGCGCGCTAAACCTTTGATGGATAAGCACCCAGGCGCCCTGGAACACGGCGGCACCGATCAACGACCATAACAAAGCATCCAGATTGCTCGACAGGGCCAGGGCGGCCAACAGCTTCACATCCCCCGCGCCAAAGCGGCCCAGTGCATAGCCCGGCAAGGTCAGCAGCAGTGCCACGGCAAAGGCCCAGCCTCCGTCGCCAGCGGGTGCCCCCAACCAGGTCGTGCCCCTCCACAACAGGTATATCAACGCCAACAGCGCCACTCCAAGGGTCAAGCTGTTGGCGATTTGCCGTTGACGCATGTCCTGCAACGCACAGAGCCCCAGCCAGAGCAGTATCACCACGCTATGAATCACGTAAAAAACATCCCTTTTCGCTGATTGATTCTATGCTGATATCAAGTAGTAGCCGTCAGGGTAGACGCAGTCATGAAAACAGGCCTCCCTAGAAAGCAAAAAGGTGCAGCGGCGATTGAGTTCGCCCTGGTCTTCGGGATCTTTTTTGCAGTGTTCTATGGGTTGATCAGCTATAGCCTGCCGCTGCTGATGTTGCAGTCGTTCAACCAGGCGGCGGCTGAGGGCGTGCGCCAGGCCATGTCGGTGGACCCGGTAGCTGCCGGTTCCGCTTATACCAACCAGGTGACCACCCTCGCCAAAACCACCGCCTTAAAACAGTTGCAATGGATCCCGACCAGCTTCCAGTTTACCGATGACCTGGTCACCGCCACCTACGCCGGCACCGGCACCACGCTGAAAGTCACGATCAAATACCCCTCCAGCCGCCTCTATTCGGTGTTCCCGGCGCTGGTGTTGCCGGTCATTGGCACCGTGCCGAATCTGCCGGCCAACCTGTTCGCCAGTTCGAGTCTGCAGCTTTGACCTCGGGGGACAAGCTCTTCGGGCGACTGCTCGGCCGCAGCGGCGCGCTCACGCTCGACATGCCCGGCGCCCCCACGCCAGGGCTGCACCTGCAACTGGACGCTCTGGGCCACGTGCTGGGGATCAACGGCACCCTGCGCTCACTGCTCGCGCCGCATGAAGCCCGACCGCTGCTGCGCGAGCTGTTATGCGCCAGCAGCGCCTTGAGCATCGAAGGCCCCCCCGCCGACTGGCAACGCCAGAGCCTGGACCTGGACTTTCAAGGCGCCGCCGGCCAGATCCTGCACACCCGTGGCTGGGTCGAACCCGAGGGCGATGGCTGGAGCTTGCGCCTGCAGGACGTCAGCGACTTGCTGGCCAGCCGGCAACTGGCCCAGCACCGCGAACAGAACCATCAACTCGCCTGCCAGATGAGCGAACAACTGCGGGTATGCAGCCTGACCCGCCTGCCCGAGGTGTTCAACGAGCACCTGCGCAGCCTGGCCCAGCGCTGGCGAATCCCCTGCGTGGCCATGGCCTTGCTCGATGAAGAAGACCAGGGCTGGCGGATCTACAGCCACTACGCCGCCCACGATGCGCCCACCTTGTGGCAGACCGGCCAGTCCTTGGGCATCAGCCTGGACAGTGCCAGTGGCAATACGCCGTTGAGCCTGGCCCAGGAGCGCAGTGACAACCCGCGCCTGCAGAGCATTTTCGGGAATGCCGATGGATTCCTGGTGCCTTATCGTGACAGCCAGGGCGTCGCCGCTTGGTTGCTCTGCGGGTTCTACAGCGGCCAGCAACACACTAGCGAACGGGACTGGTTGAACCTCACAGCCGCCCTCGCCGCCCCGCTGCTGAGTCGCCTGCGCGAGCAACGCAACCACCAACAGCTTGACCGCATGGAAGCCCTGCAAGGCCTGCTCGGCACCGGCTGGTGGGAACTGCTGCCAGCCACTCAGGAGATCCAGTTGGCCCCGCAGTTGCTGCACAATCTCAGCCTGGAAGACGGCCCGACCCGCCAGCCGCTGGACCAGTGGCTTGAACTGATCCATCCCGCCGACCGCCAGGCGCTCAACAGCCGTCTGCACGACCTGCAAGCCCTGGGCAAGCCGCTGCTGACTAGCGTGCGCTTGCAACGTACCGACGCCGAGCACAACCCGGTGTGGTATCGCGTCCAGGGCCAGGTATTGGGCGTGGGTGACAACAGGCGCTGGATCGGCTTCATGCTCGACATCAGCGACATCAAGAACCAGCAACTGCAAGCCGCCGCCGCCCATGCGCGCCTGGACAACCTGATCGCCAGCTCGCCGGCGGTGATCTACGTGCAACGTTATGTCGGCGGCGCCCTGCTCCCTGCGTTCTTCAGCGACAGCTTGCTGCCGCTGCTGGGTTGGACTCTGGCCGACTGCACCCCTGACAACCTGGCGTCACTGATCCACCCCGAAGACCGCGAGCTGTACTTCGAGCGCAGCCGCCAATTGCTGCGCGAAGGCAGCGTACGCAGCCGCTACCGTCTGCGTGATAAACAAGACCATTACCATTGGCTGCTGGACGAAGCCAAGCTGTTGCGCGACGACCTCGGCCTGCCGGTCGAAGCCGTCGGTTTATGGCTGGATGTCACCGAGGCGACCCTGGCGGCCGAGCAGATCAAACAGAGCGAAGAACGCTACCGCATCCTGGTCGAAGACTCTCCGGCGATGATCTGTCGCTATCGCCCTGACCTGACCCTGACCTTCGGCAATACACCGCTGGCCAACTACCTGGAATGCCTGCCGGCGCAATTGCCGGGGCTGAACCTGGGGCACTGGCTGTCGGACGAACAACGCCAGGCCTTTGTGCAGCGCATCGAACAACTGACCCCGGAATTCCCGGTCAGCACCGCCGAGATCAGCCTGGAATTGCCCGGCCGCGAACATGCCTGGTGGGTGTGGTCGGACCGTGGCGTGTTCGACGAACAGGGCACACTGGTGGAGGTGCAAGCGGTGGGCCGCGACAACACCGAAGTGCGCCGCTCCCAGCAGCAACTGACCCAAAGCGCCAAGATGGCCACCCTTGGCGAAATGGCCACCGGCCTGGCCCATGAGATCAACCAGCCGCTGAACGTGATGCGCATGGCCATCGTCAATGTGCTCAAACGCCTGAGCAACGGCGATGCGCAGATCGACTACCTCACCGAAAAGCTCCAGCGCATCGATACCCAGGTACAGCGCGCGGCGCGGGTGGTGGACCACATGCGCGTGTTCGGCCGCCGCTCGGAAATCGAACAACAGCCCTTCGAACCGTCGCAGGCAGTGGAAGGCACCTTGTCGCTGCTCGGTGAAGGCCTGCGCGGCAAGGGCGTGGAGCTGCGCATCACACCTGCGGACTTCAAGGTGCAGGTCAAAGGGCATGTCGACCAGCTTGAGCAAGTGCTGATCAACCTGATGGTCAACGCCCGTGATGCGCTGTTGAGCAAGCGGGAAAAGGATCCCGGGTTCCGCCCGTGGATCGCCCTGCACTGCGAGCATGACAGCCGGCATGTGCGCATCTGGGTTGAAGATAACGGTGGCGGCATTGACCCACGGCTGCTGGAGCGGATTTTCGAGCCGTTCTTCACTACCAAGCCCATCGGCGTGGGCACGGGGTTGGGCTTGTCGGTGAGCTATGGGATCGTGGAAAACATGGGCGGACGCCTCAGCGTCGCCAATGGCGAGCACGGCGCGAGGTTCTGTGTGGAGTTGCCGGTGAGTTAGATCACCAGATAGGCGCGGCCCATGTGGCAACTGAGATTGGCGCCGACTTCGGCGTTGCCCAGGCTGATGCCCAACGCCGAGAGCAGTGTGTTGACGATAGGATCGAGTATCGGCGACAGGACGTTTTGGACTAGGCCCACCACCGAACTGATGATGGTCGCCAGCGCGTTGGTAACGGTGCCATTAGCCGGGTTGGGTGTACTGCCGCTGGGCGGCACGTAGGTGACCTGCAGACCGTTCAGGGTATTGCCCAGGCTTAACACGATATCGGCGGTGCCGGGTGGTTTTTTGTAGATCGTTGCCGCGTTGATGTCATTCACCGGATTAAACACCAACGTATTGGTTTGCGCGCCTATGGTGGACAACGCTCTCAGATTCAGGCCGCCGCCAACGCCGGGTGTGCGCGGACCACACACCAACGTCAGCAGGCAAAAGCGTTGGCCAAAGTCGATCAGCCTCACCGGCTGCACATTCACTGGCGCAGACGATGAAAATGCCGACACCGGATCAACATAACCCACGCCCAAGGTGGCGATTGAAGTGGTGGCCTGCACCGTCAACGACTTGGTGGCCGGCGTGGCGCAACTGAAGTCTGTGACGTGGCTCTCCGCACTGGCCGCCTCGATATAGATGGACAAGGTCTGAGTGATATCCACGTCAGCGACATTACACCCCACTAAGCACACGACACCGGCCACCACGTCGAGGAGATTCAAGTTCAATAAACCACCGACCACCTTGGATACCGGCGTCGCAAGCCCGCTCAGAATCGATGAAACCCCCGACACCACCTTGATGATCGGCGCATCAATCGTAACCAAGGTGCGTACCTGGGCGGTTCGAACAAAAATCTGATCCGTCGGCGGATTATTCAACAGCCCCATCTTGGCCTTGAGTGGATTGCCAATCGCCGACAATTGCGGGGGTTCAATGACTTTGGTCTGGATCGAGACGGTGCCTACCAGCGGAATATTCACTTGGGCTGCCGCACTGACCGCACTTTTGCTGCTGGAGAGCTGTGCCACGGTCTCCAGCAACTGAAACAACTGCACACTGGTATTCAAGGCCGCCGCCGGCGTTCCGGTGGCGACTTTCAGCAAGTCTCCAACCTTCAAGAGTTGGGTATTCGGCGCGATGGCTTTCACGCTAATCAAATCGTTGATGACCGCCGTGGCGACCGCGCCGTTTTTTTGCAGGACTTTCACCGCGGCGTCGAGCAACTGGCTGGCGGAAACTGCGGTACTCAGCAGCGCGTCGTAGTCACCCGCCTTCACGTTCAACTGAATCGCCAACTGATCCAGATAACTGAGCAGGTTCACGTTCGTCGTCAGCAAGCCATTCCAGCCTGCGGCCGTCAGGGACAGGCTGCCGCCCAATAGATTGCCGACAACCATGTTCAGCAACGGGGAATTGGCCGAATTCACGGAGGCCAGGCCGCTGCGAATGGTCAGTTGCGCCACCGGTGGCGCAGCCGCAGCCACGGCGGTGGCACTCAATATCGTCTGGGTTGCAACCGGCGCGCCGCTGAACATGTTCCAGATGCCGTTGGCAAGACTGGTCATCACACTGCGCGTTGCGACCACGCGCACGGCGTCGTTCTTGGTCGCGTCGGCGACGAACACACGGATATTGCTGGCATTGGTGGGCAAGGTGCCGCAGGTCACGGCCAGGCCCCGGCTGTTGTCGCCGGCGACCACGGTAAAGCCGTTGCGCGCGGCGTTTTCCTTGGCGTAGTCATTGGCCGTGGTAGTGGGCGTGCACTGGCCGCCACGACCGGCGGCTTCCAACGCCGCTGTGTCGGCGATGGACTGCAACCTGCGCTTTTCCAGGTACAGGCGACCGCTGTCCAGCGCCAACAGCATGAACACCATGGCCACCGCCAAGGTGCCTGCCGCCATCAAGCCAATCGCACCACGCTGCCGGGAACCAAGTCGGGGAGACATCAGGCACTCCTTAGCGCTTACTCTCCGTAGTTGAATTGGAGTGTAGACAAGGCTTCAGGTGTGCGCTGGCCAGTCGCCACATTGACGACTGGCGGAAGGTATTTCTAGTGTGGAGGGTAGCTGGAGAGGACGCGGGTGACGGTGGTGCGGATGGCTTTGTCACGGTCCTGGGGGTTGGGCGAAGTGGCCATCATCTGTTCGTCGCTGCCGCGCCACACCAATTTGCCGTCCTTGCCGTCGAGCAGGTCGATCTGGATGGTGGCGACTTTGTAGGTGATGTTGCGCGTTTCGTTGTACATCGGCGCGCCCCAATAGCCGTTCCATGGGCCGCCCCAGGCGCCGCCGTAGTTGGTGGTGACTTGCTGCTGGCGGTCCTCCACGATCAGGTAGGCCTGCACGTTCAGGTCAGCCTTGCTGCCCGGCGCCGCTGGGCGCAGGCCGCGCTGGTCGAGTTGTTCACCCACGGCCTGGCGGATGCGCTGTTCGGTCAGGTCGCTCTTGATGCGCGGATCATCCGGACGATATTGCAACGCCGGGTCTTTCCAGGCCCAACTGCGGTAGGCACCAAAATCCCGGCTGGCGTCGAAATCGTGGTTGACCTGGCTGGTCTGGCAACCGCCCAGCAGCACTACAAGAGCAAGCGTAGCGATACGACGAAACATGGTTTTTCTCCAAAGAGCGACCGCGCTAAAGATGAGAATAGCTGTTAACTGGGAGGATACGCCGTCATTGCCTTTTGCACCGCCTGGCGCAAGGCATCTCCCCGCTCACTGAGGCTTCCCTGGCTGCCGGTTTCCGCACTGGCACTCCACACCGGCTGGCCGGTGCGGGCATCGAACAGATTGACGCGAACCACCACGACCTGCACTTCATAGGTGCGCACGATCGGCACCGAGTTGTACATGCCGTAACCATTGCCATAGCGGTTGTAGCCGCCATAACCGTAGCCGTAGTCATCCTGGACCTGCTTGAGGCGCTTCTCCAGGCGCACATCGGCGCTGACAAAAAGGTCTGCCGGGCGATTGTCATGCAACGGGCGCAGCCCGCGTTGATCAAGGGCACCGCTGACCGCTTCGGCAATCTGCGCCGAATCCGCCCAGGCCGTGCCCGCCGGCAACTGGCCGTTGCGCCAGGCCCAATTGCGGTAGGCGCCGTAGTCGCGCACGGGCGCCGGGTAGGCGCTGGCATCAAAGGTGTTGGCCGCCTGGGGCGGCGCCGGAGGAATCGGCGCCGAAGCGGCAACATAGGGGTTTGGGCTGGAACACGCGCCCAAACCCAGGGACAACAGGATCAAACAGAGACGACGCATTTCGACCTCCGCAGACTGGGCCGCTTAAACCGGACGGCAAATCCAGTGCAAATAACGCCCAAGTCCGGCAAAGCTTGGGTGACGACGGTGAGCGAGTTCCATCTCCAAAAGGTCCTGCAAATCGGCGCGGGCCTGGAATTCTACCGGCATATAGTCGTGGAACACCCGCACGCCGCTTTGGCTTTCGACCTGCCAAAGGCCTTCGAGTTGCGCCGCCAACTCACGGGGATCGAGGGGTTGTTGCGGCGTCAGACTCTGCTTTTCGCCGGCCATGTCATTCTTGCGCATTTTGCGGAAGTGGCCTTTGAGCAGGTTGCGGTAAATCAGCGCATCGCGGTTGTAGAAGGCCAGCGACAGCCAGCCGCCAGGTACCGTGAGTTGGTGCAAAACCGGCAGGATTGCATGGGGCTCGGCCAGCCATTCCAGTACGGCATGGCACAACACCAAGTCATAGGGTTCGGTGAGTTGGCCGAGCAGGTCTTGCCACGGCGCATGAATAAAGGTGGCGGTTTGCCCGGCATCAGCGAAACGTTGACGGGCGCCTTCCAACATCGGCTCAGCGGGCTCGGCCAGGGTGACCTCATGGCCTTGTTCGGCCAACCACAGCGACATATGGCCCAGGCCCGCGCCGATATCCAGCACGCGCAAAGGGCGTTTCGGCAGCGCTTCGGTCAGGTCGGCCTGGAGCACCGCCAGGCGGATCGCGCCTTTGGCACCGCCGTAGATTTTTTCGGCGAAACGCGTAGCCAGTTGGTCGAAATGACGATCACTCATGGGCAAACCGCCGTTCACTGTCGGCCAACTTGGCGCGCACCACCTCGTTCATGTCCAGGCCCAACTCGCTGCACAGCAACAGCAGGTACAACACGATATCGCCGACTTCCTGCCCGGCATGGGCGAGTGAGTCGGCCGGCAACTGGCGCGACTGGTCTTCGGTCAGCCATTGGAAGATTTCCACCAGCTCGGCCATTTCCACGCTGGCGGCCATGGCCAGGTTTTTCGGGCTGTGGAACTGCTTCCAGTCGTTGTTATCGCGGATGCGGTGAAGGCGTTCGGTGAGGTGTTCGAGGTTCATGCGGGGGCTCCTGAAGGTGGATAGCTTCGGGGGGATTAGCCTTGAAGGCAAGTGAACCTTTGAGCCGCTATCGCCGGCAAGCCGGCCCCTACAGTTTGGAATGCGTTCCCTTGTAGGAGCCGGCTTGCCGGCGATGGCGATTCAATCGACGACGCTGAACTCAAGCCGGGCCGTTTGACCGGCTTCATCGAGGACGCTGAGCTGGTAGCGGCCCAGGCGCTCGAAACTGGCGTTGATAAAGTCCTGGTTGGCGCTATCTCCTAACGGCGCACCATTAAGGAACCACCAGCGCCGGCCGCTGCCGCCCAAGGCGGAGATTTTCAGGCGCAGGGCCTGTTGGCTGGTGGCGGGCAGGCGCAATTGGTCGCCTTCGCGCACGCCGACAATCGACAGCGGTGACGACGCGGCCAATGCCGGAGGCGGGCAATCGGGGTCGGCGGCCGGGATGCGCGCTTCGCGGCGTTCGGCCCGTGGCAGCCAGGGTTCCAGCGGTGCGGGCCACAAGGCGATGTTTTTCGGCTCGGCGCCGGGGCAATGGGCGTCGACCCGCAAGCCCTTGGCATTGACCCAGACGCTTTCCATCAAGCCCACGCTCAACGGCTGATCCAGTGCCTGCAACGTCGGCGGCGTGGTGTGATCCAGGGTCCAGGCAAAACGCTGGCGGCGGCAATTGGGATCGCTGCGGCTCATGGGCTGGCCCAGCGGCCAACAGATCGCCGCCACGCCGACATTGGCCGGCACCGGTTTCACGGGGGCGCTGATACCGCGCTGGCTGTCGCGGTTAGTCAGCACATCGTGCACCTGCAACATCAACGGCGCTGCCGAGGCCAGGCCGAACTGGCCCGGCACTGGCGTGCCGTCCGGGCGGCCGATCCACACGCCGATCAGATAACGCGGGCCCACGCCAATGGCCCAGGCATCGCGAAAACCGTAGCTGGTGCCAGTCTTCCAGGCCAGCACCGGGCGTTGCACCAACTCGGCACGCGGGTCACGGTCGGGCCGCGCCTGGCCGCTGAGGATACGCCGCACAATCCAGGCGGACCCTGGCGACAGTAAGGGTCGTTCCCTGAGCGTATCGTCCGGCTGTAATCGAATAGCGGCGCTCCTGCCGTCCCGTGCGAAGGCGCTGTAGCCGCCTACCAGGTCTTCGAGACGACTGCCTGCACCGCCCAGGATCAGTGCCAGGTTCGGTTCGGCCAACGCCGGCAGCGCCAGAGGCACGCCGCCGATGCGCATTTCGGCGGCAAAGCGCTTGGGCCCATAGGCCTCGAGCAACTGCACCGCCGGCAGGTTGAGCGAACTGGACAGCGCCGTACTTGCCGGCACCGCACCGGTAAAGCCCATGGAGAAGTTGCCCGGCCGGTAATCGCCATAACGCCGGGGCACGTCCTGCAGCAGGGATTCGGAATGAATCAACCCATCATCCAGGGCCATGCCGTAGAGGAAGGGTTTCAACGTGGAGCCCGGCGAACGCAGCGCGCTGATCATGTCCACATGGCCAAAGCGCTTGGTGTCGTTGATGTCCACCGAGCCGAGGTAAGCGCGCACGGCCATGCTTTCCTCTTCCACCACCAGGATGGCGGCGGACGTGTGTTCCGGCAGACGCGCGCGCCACCCCAGCAGCAGGTCTTCAAGACGGCGTTGCAAGGTGGCATCCAGAGTGGTGCGGATCAGCGGCGGGCTGTCGGGACGATTCAGGCGCCGCGCGAGCAACGGCGCCAGGCTCGGCTCCAGGCGTGGGGCGAGCAGCAACGGTTCTTCCAGGGCTTCATCGACGGCAGACTGCGGCCAGACCTGGAACTCCGCGAGGCGGCGCAAGACTTTGTCGCGGGCTTCCTGAGCGCGCTGGGGATGGCGATCCGGGCGCAAACGGCTGGGCGCCTGGGGCAGAACGGCGAGCAAGGCGGCTTCGGCGTGGGTCAGTTGCGCAGGGGATTTGCCCAGGTACGCCCAACTGGCCGCCGCCACGCCCTGCAACGTACCGCCGAACGGCGCGCGATTCAGGTAGAGGTTGAGAATTTCGGCCTTGGACAGGTGCCATTCCAACTGCGCCGTGCGCCACAACTGGCGCAACTTTCCATGGAAGGTGCGCGAATGCGGATCCAGCAACCGCGCCACCTGCATCGACAGGGTGCTGCCGCCCGATACCACCCGCGTGCCCGTGAGGTTCTGCCAGGTCGCACGCGCCAGCGCCAGCGGATTCACACCGGGATGCTGGTAGAACCAACGGTCCTCATAAGTCAGCAGCGCGTCCAGGTAATACGGCGACACTTCGCTGGTTTGCACCGGGTAGCGCCACACGCCATTGGCATCGGCAAACCGCCACAACGGCGTGCCATCCTCGGCCAATACCACACGCGCCAGGTCATCCTTGGGCAACGGGAGAGGCCAGATGCGGTCGGCCAGCCACAGCAAGGCCACCACCAACAACAGGCTGGCCAAGGTCCAACGGGCAACTAAACGCAAACTCAAACGGGCAAACCTCTATGCTGGTAGGGAACTAGCCTGTTGCAATAACAACCAAAGGCACAGATTCGCCCACCTTCTCATCAGGACACACATATGCAGGTAGAAAGCTTTTTCGGCTGGTTGGGCCAGGCGCTCGGTTCCATCATCCGTTTTATCGTCGACGGCCTCAGCGGCCTGTTCGGTGCACTGACCAATGCCGGCGGCAACTTCATCGATGGCTTGTCCCGCACCTTGGGCATGGACACCTCGATCATCAGCATCATCACCCTGATCATCGGCCTGATGCTGCTGTACTCGGCGGTGCGCGCCTTCATGCGGGCGTCGATCATCATGGGGATTATCTGGTTGCTGTTGGGACTGTGGCTACTGAGCTGGGTTGTGCATTAACAAACGGGGCCATGATGAACAGGGCCCCGTTTTACATTAACGCCCCTTGATCACCAGATCCGCCGGCGTCTCCCCCACCGCCTGCCAGTTCGGCCGGTACATCGACTCCACCTGCGGCGGTGGCACGCGGTAAGTGCCCGGCGTCACGGCACGCGCCAGGTACAGCAGGTGCGTGGTGCCGGAACCTTCGAGGTTGATCGCCGCCACGTAGCGGTCATCGCGGAACTCCTGGTGCTTGAGCGATGCGTTCTGCATCGACTCACGCCACTCCTTCACTTGGCTGCTGGCGTTTTCCAGGCTGGCGGCGCTTTGTGCCAGGTTCTGGTTCTCCAGTTCCAGGCCAGCCGGCAACAGGTCCACCACCAACGCATCCGGCACGCGCTGCTTGGCACTCACCGCCAAATGCACCAACACCAGATCGCCACTGTTGAGGCTGCGCAGGTTCAATGGTTGGCCGTTCATGCCCAGGTATTCGCGGCGGATGCTCAGGTTGTCGCCACCCGGTGCCGGTGGCACCTGCGGATAACCCGAAATCGTCAGTTGCTGGTACACCGGCGTCTCGCCCTGATTGCTCAAGGTCAGATCACTGGACAGCCACTTGCCTTCCAACTCCAGCGTCGACTGTTGAGTGTTCAGTTCCTGCACACCGCCACTGCCCGTCAATGACACCTGCCAGTTCGCATCAGGCTTGGCAAACCCGAGACGCCCGGCCAGGAACAGCGAGTTGCGCTCCTGGGTCGACAGATACGGGCTGGCCGCCAGTTGATCCGACAGCGTGAACAAGCGCTCCTCACGCTTGCCCTTGGCCAAGTCGTTCTCTTCCAGCAAGGCCAGGATCATCGCCTGGTCGCGCAACGGGCTGCCGTAGTCGGCCAGCCATTCATTGGCATTGCGTTGCGCGGCCAAGCCAGCGAGCAGGGCTTGGTCCGCACGCGGCTGGTCGCCCATCTTCTGCAACGCGATGGCCAACTGCACCAGCGGCAGACCAGAGCGCGCATCGCTGCGACGTTCGAAGATGCTGCGCAACGCGCCCAACGGCGCCTGCTGACTGCGCGCCAGGACCATACCGGCGTAGGCCTGCACGGCAAAGCGGGTGTGGTCGGCATTGTCGCTGTAATCGACGTCGATCAGGTTGCGTTCCTGCACGTAGCGCAGCAGACGCTCGCTGGCCTTTTTCAACGCTTCAGGCGGCACGGCAAAACCCTGATCGCGAGCGCGCAACAGGAAGTCGGTGACGTAAGCCGTCAGCCAGTATTCTTCTTCACCGTCCGCGCCCCACAACCCGAAGCTGCCGTTGTAGCGCTGCATGCCCAACAGGCGCTCGATGCCCAACTCGATCTTGCGTTTGCGTTCGCTGTCCGACTCGCCTTTGATCGACAGGCGCTTGAGCAGCGCATCATCGGCGTACAGCGACGGATACAGGCCGCTGGCGGTCTGCTCCAGGCAACCGTAGGGGTAGGCATTGAGTGCACTGATCTGCGCACCGAGGTTCAGCGGCGGCCGACTCGACAGGCTCAGCAGCGCCTGGCGCCCCGAGGCGTCGAACTGATCCAGCGTCCCCGCCGGCAAGCTCCACGGTTGATCCTTCAGCACCGCGCGATAGTGCTTGAGCAGCGCCGGATAGGCCGGACGCACCCCCAAGGTCCATTCGCGCGTAAACGGCGGCAGGTTCTCGCCCGGCAGGTCCAGGCCATTCACCGTCACCTTGACCTTACCCTGCCCCAACCCGCCCCAGGCTTTCACCGGGATACGCAGGGTGGTGCGCTGGCCTTGCTTGAGTTCGACGCTTTGCGCGCCGCTGCTGACCAGTTCCAATTGCCCATCGGCGCTCAGTTGTACATCGAGTTTCTGCGGTTTTCCCGATAGGTTGGACAGGTCCAGCGCCAACGTGGTCTGGTCACCACCCGCCATGAAGCGCGGCGCCGACAGCTCGGCAATCAGCGGTGCGGCAATCACCGTCTTGGCTTCGGCCATGCCGTAGCGATCGTCGCTCCAGGCCTGGGCCATCAGGCGCAGTTCGCCGTTGAAATCGGGAATATTGACGCTGACTTCGCCCTCGCCTTGCTCATTCAAGGTCACCGGCGCGCTTTGCAGGGCGACGATGGTCACACTGGTGTCCGGGCGCTTGCCGCCTTTAGCCAGCGCCGCATCACCACCAAATGCCAGGCTGGCCAATCGGCCCTGGCCGGCTTCGATCAACTGGCCATAGATATCGAATTGGTCCACACCATAGGCCTTGCGACCGAACAGGCTGGAATACGGATCCGGCGTCGGGTATTCGGTGATATTCAGGATGCCCACGTCCACCGCTGCAACCAGCACATGTACCTGTTTCGGCACGCTGCCATCGGCATTCTTGGCGGCGATTTTTACGGTGAGCGGCTGTTTGGGACGCATTTTTTCCGGCGCGCTGAGGGTCACGCCAAGCTTGCGCTGGGTGCGATCCAGCGGCAGGTGCAGCAGGCCCACCGCACGTTTGGGCGTGATGTTGGCTTTGCGCTCGCCGGGGCGGATCACCAAGGCGCTGACATACAAATCATGGCGCGACCATTTCGGATCGAGTTTCACGGCGAAGCTTTTGCCCTCGGCCGGCACGTCGATTTCCTGCCACCACAACGGGCCTTCCGCGGACTCCACCAGCAGGTAGCCCTTACCGGCTGCCGGCGGCGTCACGGTGACGTTGGCGGTGTCGCCATCGCCATACGCGGGTTTATCCAGCGCAAGCTTGACCTGGTCCGGGCGCACGGCACCGCCTTCGGTGTTGTCCTGGGCCTGGTAGCCGGCCCAGAAGCGCAGGCTGCTGACCAGGCCGGTTTGCGGGTCTTCGACTTCGACGCGGTACGGGCCCCACTCCACCTGGAAGCTGACCTTGGCGGTATCGCCGGCCTTGATGTTCAGGGTCTGTTCGTCGAGGTTGAGGAATTTCTCGTTGAAGTGATAGCTCCAGCCATCACTCTCGGAGTAGTTCCAGTAGTAGTCACGGCGCTCGCGTACCAGGCGCACCTTGAGGTTTTGCGCGGCGAGTTTCTGCCCGTCCTGGTTGGCCAGCAGCACTTCGAATTCCGCGGGGCCGTCGCCATTGGTTTCCTTGCCGTCGAACAGCCCGCGCAGGCCCGGCAATTGCTCGGCCGGCCAGATCGGCTGCACCAGGCGCCGGGTGATCGGCCGTCCACCCGACTCTTGCAGGCTGGCCTGCACGATCAGTTGCAGCGGCGACTTGGCCTCGGCCCATTTGCTTTCCAGGGTCAGTGCTTCCTGGCCCTTGGCGTCGAGCACGCTTTCTTCCAGTTCGAAATCCTGACTCAGTTCTTCTTCGGTAACGGAGCCGAACTGATAGCCCGGCAGCGCTTTGACCGCTTCGCGCAACGGCCGCACATAGACTTGGCCGCTGACACGATTGCCCGACGCGGGGGCGCCGTACAGGTAACGGCCGGTGACCTGAATCACCGCGTCATCCGCTGGTTTCAACGCGGTGTCGCTGCCCTTGAGTTCCAGCGCCAGGCGCTCGGGCAGGAAGTCTTCGACAAGGAATTCATACAGCTGCGGCTTGCCATCACCCAGGTCGAACACCAACTGCCAACGTCCGGTCGGTGCTTCGCCGGCCAGTTGCAGTTGATATTGATAGAGGCCAGAGGCATCGGCGTCCCAGACGAATTTGCGGCTGACCTGCTCATCCGGTCGACGGACTTCGACGCTCACCGGCTGCGGCTTGACGGCATTGCCGTCCTTGTCCCGCAGCAGGGCGTTGAGTAGCACGGTTTCGCCAGGGCGATACAGGTCGCGCGGGCCAAACACAAAGAACTGCAAAGGGTGGGAGGGTTGGCCGCCAATGTCGAACTCGGCCAGGTCCAGCGCCGCGCTGTCGAGGCGCAACATACTGGTCTGTTCGCCCTGCTTGGCCAGCAGCACCTGGGCCTTCTTCGGCAGCGGCAATTCAGCGTGGCCGCCCTTCTCGGTCTTGCCCTGGCCCAGCACACGACCTTCGGCGTCGAGCACTTCAAGGTCGATGCCATCCAGTGCCTTGCCGCCTTCCAGCGCCTGGGTAAACACGTCCAGGCGATTGGCGTAACGGTGCACCGACAGGCCGATATCACTCAGGGTAAATAGCGTGGCCGGTTGGGAGTAGTTGTAAGTGCCCGAAGCCCGCATCACCGCCAGGTACACGCCAGGCTGCTGCAGTTGCTTGAGGCCGGCGATCGGTAGCAGCAGGGTTTCACGGGTGTTGCGCGCCGGGTTCAGGTCGAAACGGCCGCCGTAGACCAAGTCGGCCAAGGGCAGCAGTTCGCGGGATTCATAGCTTTGCAGGCTGGTGTTGCGGCCCCACTGCGCGAGGAAGGTAGGCAGGGATTCGGGTTTGATGCGGAAGAATTCGACATCGATCTTGTCGACGTTCAACGCGATCACCGGCAGGCCTTCGGCCAGGCGTGTCGGCAGCAAGGTGCCACGGCTGGCAAAGCCGACGGTGGCTTGCAGGTCGCGAGTTTCCAGGCGGGCTGTGTATTCGGCGGCGAGCATGTTGTCGTTGACCGCCTTCACACCGGCGTCGACTGTCAGCACCAGCTTGCGCTGTGGCTCCAGGTGGCGCAGGCGCAATTCCATCAGGTTATCGGAGATTTCCCAGGCGCCATCGACCTTGCCGGACTTGCTGTCCACCAGGTGAAGTTTGTCGGCGAATTTTTGATCGGGATCCAACGGAATGGAAAAGCTCACAGAGAGCGTGCTGGCGCCGTCGAGCTGCACTTCGGACACGTCCACCACACTTAACTCACGCCCGGCATAACGCTGTTTCAGCGCCGCCACATCCACTGCGGCCTTGGCCGGTTTGGGCGCCACTGTCGCTGCTGCGGGAGCGGTCGGGGCCGCTGGTTTATCGGAGGAATCGCAGGCGCTCAGCAGGGCCAGCGCGCAAGCAAGGAACAGTCCTTTGTTAAGCATGGGGCACTCGTAGTGGGAGGGGCCGAGGGATGAACTATATATCAGCCTGCGGAAGGCCGATGCGGTGCTGGTCACATTGACCGACGGAGGGTGGTTTGGTTCTGAAGACGGGGCCAATCCAACCAACTCCCACAAATTATGTGACGACAACCTGGATGTTCGTGGACACCAACAAGACGGCGGCCGATTGCTTGGTACTGCATACCTCGCGGTACTGCATTGAAGCCTCACGGCGACCACGATTAAGTCCCAAGATTAACCCCGACAGGAGAAAAGCAGCCAATAGTCACCACTCGTCGGCACTGTCGACTTTGACAGTAGCCGCTTTCTCACCTCCCCGTTACGGTAATTGCGTACATCCAAAATACCCCTAAGACACTTACGTAAGGTGGTGACCATGAGCAAACCAACTCAACTTACCGTTTCCACACAATTGCCCATCACTGTCGACGCATGGAACTCTACTGAATACCTCGCTCTCAGTCCGGAACTACAACAACGTTTGTTTCTTCCCAATGGGGATAATCAATACATAACCGTTAGCGGCTTGGATACAGGATTCACTGGTGGACACTATTCAACCGCAGTCAAATCAAACCAACACGGACGAGATTTTCTCTATGTAACAGAGTCCGCGACACTGACTGCAACTGGTGCTTCAACACACTGCTCAATTTCAATCGAAAAAAATGGAAAAGATGCAACCTACACTTCGACCACACCCGATGCATCGGTAACCCCCTTCACCGTTCTTTTTGAAGAGTATGTGGGCGGCGTGCGTCTTACGATAAACCCAGGTAATAATGTCGGTCAGCTCAAGCAACAAACCTCACCTCCTATCGCAACTCATGGCGTTTACTCATTCGATGAAAATACGCAAGAGATTAAACCGCTCTCATCGACAATAGGCAGTGCCAGTAAAACATTTTCGAACAAAGAGCCTTTTTCTCAATTAAACACGGCAAGCATCTATTATGAAAAACCTATTTATCAGCTTCAACCTGATAACTATGTAGCGATCGACAAACTCATACAAAACGCCTTCGGCACCGTCGGGGGATACTACTCACTCACGGGAGATAGCGCCAACCTCTACCCAGCTGGAGTCACCCAACTGACATTTAAAGACGGCTATTCTGACAATTACGCAACCATCGAGTTTTATAACAACACAACAAAGGGAGAAGTAACAGTAACAATACTTTCTCATAACTATAGAAGATGTGAAATCCGCGACATACAGACAGAGTTCCTAAACTTCCCCAATACTTTGTGCTTTGCAGTGTAGCGTTAGAAAATCTGTAGAGCTCGCGCATGAAATGCCGAGCTCTTTTTCGAGAGCATGAGTTAAGAAGCTTCAAAGCCGAACTACATAGCCCACCCCAAATTTAAAATCCCGTACGCACCTCATTCAAACTCATGCCTCCTGGGACTCCGCGCTCATCAAAAGCATTGCGACACTTCATTAGCTCTATCGTGTTAGCGAGGGACAGTTACAATGCCGCTCCTCCAAGGAGCCTCAATGACCACCCTGCTCACCGACTGGCGCCACCGCCCCACCCACCGCCGCGTCTGGGCCCTGGCCGCGCCGATGATTCTGTCGAATATCTCGGTGCCACTGGTGGCGCTGGTCGACAGCATGGTCATCGGCCACCTGCCTCACGCTCACCAGTTGGCCGCCGTGGCCGTCGGCGCCAGCCTGTATACCTTTCTCGCCTGGGCCATGGGGTTCCTGCGCATGGGCTCCACCGGCTTCGCCGCCCAGGCTGCCGGGCGCAATGACGGGGCTGCGCTGCGGCAAATCCTGCTGCAAGGCCTGTTGCTGGCGCTGGGTTTGGCGGTGCTCCTGGGCACGGTGGGTATTCCGCTGAGCCATCTGGCGCTGGAGTGGATGCAGCCTTCGCCCGAACTGAATCAACTGACCCGCGAATTCTTCCACACCCGCCTGTTCGGTTTGCCCGCCGCGTTGGCCAGCTATGCGCTGGTGGGCTGGTTCCTCGGCACGCAGAACGCCCGCGCGCCGCTGGCGATCCTGCTGACCACCAACCTGGTCAACATCGCCTTGAACCTGTGGTTTGTACTCGGCTTGGATTGGGGCGTGGTCGGCTCCGCCCGCGCCTCGGTGATTGCCGAATGGACCGGCGCCTTGCTCGGCCTGGCGATGACGCAAAAAGCCCTGCGCGCCTACCCTGGTCATATCGCCTGGGCGGCGCTGAAGCTGTGGGAAAGCTGGCGCCCGCTGCTGGCGGTCAACCGCGACATTTTTATCCGCAGCCTCGCGCTGCAATCGGTGTTTTTCATGATCACGGTGCAAGGCGCGCGACTGGGCGATGCCACCGTGGCGGCCAATGCACTGCTGCTCAACGGCCTGCTGCTGACCGCCCATGCCCTGGATGGATTGGCGCATGCGGTCGAAGCCCTGTGCGGCCACGCCATCGGCGCCCATGACCGCCAGGCCTTGCGTCGTTCATTGGTGGTGGCCGGCGGCTGGTCGTTGATCGCCAGCGTTGGCTTTGCGCTGCTGTTCACCGTCGGCGGCCACCTGTTTATCGCCATGCAGACCAACATCCCCAGCGTGCGTGAAACCGCCGACCTCTACCTGCCTTATCTGGCGGTTCTGCCGTTGATTGCGGTGTGGAGTTACCTGCTGGATGGCCTGTTCATCGGCGCAACCCGCGCGCGGGAAATGCGCAACGGCATGCTGCTGACGGTGCTGCTGACATTGCCATTCGCCTGGGCATTGCAGGCCTTGGGTAACCACGGGCTGTGGATAACCTTCCTGCTGTTCATGGCCCTGCGCAGCCTCACTCTGTGGGCGATTGCCTGGCGCTTGAACCGGCAGGATCAGTGGCTTGGATAAACGCTGTCACCCGGTCCAATACCGGTGCCAACCAGCGCAGCGGTTTAGCGATTGCAGCCACCAGCGTCTGGTGGTTGGTCTTGCCGAAACAGAACACCTCCACTGGAACACCTGCCGCCCGCAACTTGTCAGCCAACCCGCCGGTATTGCGTGTGGGGTTGACCAGCTTGTCGTCCGTCGAGGCCATCAACAGACTCGGCGGTGCGCTGGCGCTGACATGATTGATCGGCTGAGAATCCGGCGGTGAATCAGGGAAGAAAAACACTGGCCTCACCTCTGGGTTTTCAATTGGCAGGAAGTCATAGGGGCCGGCCAGGCCGATCCAGCCTTTGAAGATTGACGGCGTCAGGCCAACCTCTTTCAGCCAACGTGCATCCAGCGCCAGCATTGACGCGTTATAGGCGCCGGAGCTATGCCCCATTACATAGAGCTGGTGGGGATCACCACCGTGTTCGGCGATGTGTTGATAGGTCCAGGCAACGGCGTGGGCGTTGTCTTGGAGGAAGGTGGGATATCGCACTTGAGGGTAAAGCCGGTAATCGGCGATCACCACCACGATGCCGCGTGAGGCCAGGGCTTCGCCGACGAAACCATAGTCGTCCCTGGAGCCGCTGTTCCAGCTGCCGCCGTAGAAGAACACCACCACGGGGGCGTTGGAGATAGCAGGAGCTGGCCGGTAGATATCGAGTTTCTGGCGGGGATCATCGCCGTAGGCGATGGCAGAGGTTTTGGTGAAGGTGTTGGAGGGGGTGAGTGCATTGAGCACTTTGATGGGAGAGCAGGCCGCGAGGAATGCCGCGACGGCCAGGGTAAACGCTTGCAAGAATACTCTCGACATCGCCCACCCCTTATACCTGTGAAGACAGACTTATGTGGTGAGCGGGCTTGCCCCGCGCGAGGCGAGCTCGCTCACCACAAAGAGCACGTTGTACGCGGTTATGAGGACAGGTACGAAGACCGTGTCAGGCCCAGGCGCAACGCGTCCAGGAACTGCGTGCGCTCACTGGCACTGATCTTCGCGCTCGCACACTTGTCACGGTAATGCGTCATCAACTCCTCCGGCGACAAGTGCACATAACGCAGCATGTCCTCGATGGTGTCGTGTGTCTCGATCCCGGCGCTGTACACCGAACCGTCTTCACGCTGGTAGATGTTCACCGAGTCGGTGTCACCAAACAGGTTGTGCATGTCGCCCAGAATCTCTTGGTAAGCACCGACCAGGAAGATACCCAGCAAGTAGTCCTCGCCTTCGTTCAAGGCGTGCACCGGCAGGCTGGTCTCGATCGACTGCTCGTCGACGTATTGCTTGATCTTGCCGTCGGAGTCACAGGTGAGGTCTTGCAGTACGGCACGGCGCAGCGGCTCTTCATCGAGGCGGTGCAGCGGCAGGATTGGCAGTACCTGGCCGATGGCCCAGGTGTCCGGCAGGCTCTGGAACACCGAGAAGTTGCAGATGTACTTGTCGGCCAGCTTGTCGTTGAGCTCGTCCAGCACCTGGCGGTGCGAGCGCTGACGGGCCTTGAGCGAGTTATGCAGGCGGCGGCACACGGCGAAGTAGCACTGTTCGGCCAGGGCTTTCTCGGCCAGGGTCAGTTTACCGTCGGCGTACTGGGTGGCCACGTCGCTCATATAGTGAGTGGCGCGCCAGTAGGTTTCGGTGACCATCTCGATGTCGGTCGGGCCGAGCAGGTCCACCAGCCATTGCACGGTTTCCGGCAGGCTTTCCTTGTTTTCGATGGTCGGGATTTCGTCGTTGTGCTTCTCGACGTCGGTCACCTGCACCACCAGCATGGCGTGGTGGGCGGTCAGGGAACGGCCGCTTTCGGAGAAGATGTTCGGGTGCGGCAGGCTCTGCGCGTCGCAGAATTCCTTGAGCATGCCCACGACCACTCCCGCGTAGTCGTCCATGTCGTAGTTGATGGAGCTGGCGTTACGCGAGTGCGTACCGTCGTAGTCCACGCCCAGGCCACCGCCGACGTCGATGTGATCCACCGGCAGGCCGAGGTTGCGCAGTTCGCCGTAGTAACGGATGGCTTCCTTGAACCCGTGCTGGTAGTCCGCCAGGTTGGCGATTTGCGAGCCCATGTGGAAGTGCAGCAGGCGGATACCCTGGTCCAGACCGGCCGCGCGGAAGCGCTCGACCACGGACAGCAGTTGCGCCGCCGACAGGCCGAACTTGGATTTCTCGCCACCGGTGTCCGCCCACTTGCTCGATGCCAGCGACGACAAACGCACGCGCAGGCCGACCTGTGGCTTGACCTTGAGGCTGGCGGCCTCTTCGATCACCAGTTCAACTTCGGATTCTTTCTCGATCACGATGAACACGTTGTGGCCGAGTTTCTGGCCCATCAGCGCGAGGCGGATGAACTCACGGTCCTTGTAACCGTTGCAGACGATGGTGCCGCCCTTCGGCGCCAGCGCCAATACGGCGAGCAGCTCAGGCTTGGAGCCGGCTTCCAGGCCGATCGACACGTTCTGGGTGGCGATGATGTTCTCGATCACCGCTTCCTGCTGGTTCACCTTGATCGGGTACAGCGCGGTGTACTTGCTCTGGTATTCCAGGCGCTCGATGTTGGCGTCGAAAGCACCGGTCAGCTGGCGTACACGGTCTTGCAGGATGTCAGGGAAGCGCACCAGCAGCGGCAACGACAGGCCGCTCTTGCGCAGCTCGTCGACTTGTTCGTACAGGTCGACCGGCGTGCTGTTCGGGCCGTTCGGACGGACTTCAACGCGACCGGCATCATTGATCGCGAAATACCCGGCCCCCCAATGGCGAATCCCGTAAACACTGCGGCTGTCCGCAACTGTCCATTGGCTGCCATCGTCTTTGCGTGTGCGTCGTACGGACATCGAAGTCCCCTATAAATGAAGTCGAAGGCACCGCCCCTATCAGAGGCTGGCGCAGTCTAAAGAATGAAAATGACGATTTGCCTGCGTGCAAGGTAGGACCCCACGCGCAGGACAGAGTTTAGACACAGGTCGGGAAGAGGCTCTCAGCCGCCGGACTTCTTGGCCTTGTACCCGAGCTTGATCAGCTCGGCCAACAGTAGCTCGACGTGATCGCCCTGGATCTCGATAACACCGTCTTTCAACGCGCCTCCGGTGCCACAGCGTTTTTTCAGCGTCGTGGCCAGTTCCTTCAGGGCTTCTTCGGCCAACGGCACGCCGGTGATGGTGGTCACCGTCTTGCCGCCACGGCCTTTGCTCTCGCGTCGTACGCGGGCAATACCGTCGCCTTCAGGGATCAGGGTCTGTTTGCAGGTACACGAATCCACGGGCTGACGACAGTCCGGGCAGTGTCGACCTGCGTCGGTGGAAAATACCAGGCCACCAAGGGCGGCGAAGGATGCGGCTTTTTTGGCCACCGGCAATCCTCTTGGGAGGACAAAGACTGATCGACACCTTCGAAGAGGTTATCGACCGCGAAGCCCCACTCAGGCAGGGGCAGCGCTACCGAACCGCCAAGGCGGTTCGGGTGAAAAGTCGCGCAGTGTAACCACAAACAGCCGACTTGCTAAGAGCCAAATGGCGCCAATTTATGCAACTTTAGCGACGTGAGGCCAGATAGCGGCGCAAGCCTTCCTGGGCGTCCGGGCAGTAAGGCTTTTGTTCGGCCTCCTGCAGGACGGTTTCGATAGGTAAAAAGCGCGCTTCCATGACCTCTTCCGGCTGCAGGCGCAGTGGCCCATCCCAGACGGCAGAGTAGGATTTACACCAGAGCCGGCTGTCGCCATCCTCGAAATAGAAATGGTCGTGCTCGACCAACTCCACTCCGCTGACGCCCAGTTCTTCCTCCAGCTCGCGGGCGGCCGATATTGAATAGGATTCACCCGCCGCTACCATTCCACCCGCCGCCGTGTCCCAGAACCCTGGATACATGGCTTTGCTCAGCGTGCGCCGATGCACACACAGCTCGCCACGGGAGTTGAACAGGAAGATAAAAGTGCAACGGCCAATCAGGCCGCGCTGACGCAGGTCGGACCTGACGAGGGTGCCGAGCAGGGTGTCCCGCTCGTCGACCCAGCAGATCAGTTCAGCATCGGAAGCCGCGCGGTGTGCGGCCTCCTTTTGAGTAGCGTCCATCATCAACCCTGGTTGAGTAGCTGACGCAAGTCGATCACTGCAGCGTTTGCCCGGGAAATATAGTTGGCCATCACCAGCGAGTGGTTCGCCAACACGCCGAAGCCACTGCCGTTGAGAATCATAGGACTCCAAACCGGCTCTTGCGAGGCTTCCAGCTCACGAATGATCTGGCGCACGCTGACAGTGGCGTTTTTCTTGGCCAGCACGTCGGCAAAGTCGACTTCGATGGCGCGCAGCAGGTGCGACAGCGCCCAAGCCTGGCCACGGGCTTCGTAGAACACGTTGTCGATCTGCATCCATGGCGTTTCCACCACTTCTTCATCGACCTGCGGCACTTCACCCGGCGCCAAGGCTTCGGTTTTCAGTGCGGTGTTCAGTTTCACCCGGCCGACGCTGGCCGACAGGCGTTGCGACAGCGAGCCCAGGCGAGTGGCGACGTCACCCAGCCAGTTGTTCAGGTTGTCGGCACGTGCATAGAACAGTGCGCCGCGCTGGTTCGGATCGGACAGGCGTGCTTCGTAGCGGCTAAGGGAATTGATGCCTTCCTGATATTCCGACTCACTGGACGGCAGCACCCAGCTCTTGTTGTCGAAGTTGAAGCGTGGCTCGGCCTTGGCCAAATCCGCGTCTTCGGCTGACTGCGACTGCGAGCGGGCGAAGTCTTTACGCAGGGCGCGGGTCAGGTCGCGCACCTGCACCAACACGCCGTATTCCCAGCTCGGCATGTTGTCCATCCACAGGCCTGGCGGGAAGCGATCGTTGGAAATGTAGCCACCGGGCTTGTTCAGCAAGGTGCCGACCACGGTCTTGAGGGTTTCGACCGTGGTGTAGCCCACCACCATCTGCTTGCCTTCCTTCTCGGCGGCCAACTGCGCATTCTGCTGCACCGGAAACAGCGCCGGCTCTTCGCTCCAGTACCAGCCCAGGGCGCCGGTGACCAACAGGTACAGGCCGAGCACGCTGAGCACGGCGCGGCTCATCAGCACGGTACGAAAATAGCCGCGGTTGGCCGACTTGGGCTCAGGCGCGGGGCCTTTGGCGCTGCCTGCACGGTTTTTCCAGTCCAGCATGGCGATATCCTTTCAATCACTTGAGTTCATGCACTTGAATTGATGGCGTGCGTTCAAACACTCCGACCACAACCCTACCCCATCGTGCCAACCCGTGCGGGGCTTTTCGCCAAACTGGCGCACAGGGCACGTTCGACTATAAAGGATGCACGCTTTTTACGCTGCGCGACCATCCAGTCAGCAACTGAATGCGACGGGCACGCAGTTTATTGACGTATGACACTCATCCAATCGGAAAGAGGTGCTAGCATAGAGCCATCAGTCGACCTCAGCATGCACCCTAACTAGTAGTCAGGATATGACCGAGCCAGAAGACCCCAGCCGTGAGCGCCTCAAGCAGCATTTTGCCCAGCGGGTAATTCATCAGGCACGTCAAATTCTTGAGATCTGGCAGCGCCTGCAACGCAGCGAATGGTCCGGCGCCGACCTCTCCGAACTCAGCGAGGCCAATTTGCGCCTGCTGCGTTTTGCCGAACGCTTCGAACAGCCGGAACACGGCCAATTGGCGCGACACATCGGTGAATCCCTCAAGGCTGTGGACGAAAACCGTGGCCGCCTGAGCAGCCACTTGATCACCGAACTCAATCGCTTGATGCAGCGCCTGTCCCGTACCGGCCTGCGCCAGGGCGACCAGCTCGAACAAACTTTCCTGCCGCCCATGCGCAAGCCGATCTACGTGATGCTGGCCGATCACGACCGCGCCGAGCGCCTGGCCAAGCAGCTGGAATTCTTTGGTATGAGCGCCCAATCCCTCGACAGCGTGGCGGCGTTTCGCGCGTCGATGGCCGAGCGCCTGCCCTCGGCGATTGTGATGGACGTGGATTTCTGCGGCGCCGGCCTGGGCCTCAAGCTCGCCGCCGAAGCCCAGGAAGGCCTGGAGCAAAAGCTGCCGCTGCTGTTTTTCAGCCTGCACGAAACCGATACCCCCACGCGCCTGGCCGCCGTGCGCGCTGGGGGCCAGGAGTTCCTCACTGGCACGCTGGAAGCGTCGAGCCTGTTGGAGAAGATCGAGGTACTGGCCTGCGTCGCCCAATACGAACCGTATAAAGTATTGATCATCGACGACTCGCGGGCCCAGGCGCTGCACACCGAGCGCCTGCTCAACAGCGCCGGCATCGTCACCCGCACGCTGATCGAGCCGATCCAGGCCATGGCCGAGCTGGCGGATTTCCAGCCCGACCTGATCATCCTCGACATGTATATGCCAGCCTGTACCGGTACCGAACTGGCCAAGGTCATCCGCCATAACGACCGTTATGTGAGCGTGCCGATCATCTACCTGTCGGCCGAGGATGACCTGGACAAGCAACTGGACGCCATGAGCGAAGGCGGCGACGACTTCCTCACCAAGCCGATCAAGCCGCGCCACCTGATCACCACCGTGCGCAATCGCGCGGCGCGTGCGCGCAACCTCAAGGCGCGGATGGTGCGCGACAGCCTGACCGGCCTGTACAACCACACTCACATCCTGCAATTGCTCGAAGACTGCAGCTTTCGTGCGCGCCGCGAGAACAAGCCGCTGAGTTTTGCCATGCTGGATATCGACCACTTCAAGCGGGTCAACGACAGCCACGGCCACCCCATGGGCGACCGTGTGATCAAGAGCCTGGCGCTGTTTCTCAAGCAACGCTTGCGCAAGACCGACTATATCGGGCGCTACGGCGGTGAAGAATTCGCCATCGTAATGCCGGATACCGACCTGGAATCGGCGTGCAAAGTGCTGGATGAAATCCGTGGGCGCTTTGCCGAAATCCACTACCCCGCCCAGCCCCAGGATTTGTGGTGTACCTTCAGCGCCGGGTTGGTCGAGCTGTGTGACGGTTCCGACAGCCTGATGATGGCGGCCCAGGCCGACGAGGCGCTGTACCGCGCCAAGGATGCCGGACGTAACCGCGTGCAGGCTGCGCGCACATCAAAGCAAAGTGCCACCTTTTCACCAGAATCCACTGATTCGGTCATAACCCTGTAATGAAAACGCAATAACTTCAGGCACTTATCTTTTGCTGTCGGTTGAAACCACGCATGCGCCTGAAGCTGCTGACCAATCTCAATACCCTTCTTCTGGTGGCCGTGTGCCTGGCGCTGGGGGCGACCCTGTGGTGGTCGCAGCGCGCGCTGGAACGGCCGTATTTGCTGATGGAGCGCTACCTGGGCCTGTCCCAGACCTTCCAGAACCAAGCGGCGCGTAATATCGACGACTACCTCGCCAGCGGCGACGCCCTGCGCTTGAGCAGTGCCAGCCAGAGCTTGGAAAACCTGTTGCAGCATCTGGATGAGTTGCCGGCGGACCTCGCGCAAAACCTGCGCCCGAGCCTGGTTGACCTGGATGCGTTCAGCAAGACTGACCTGCTGGCGGCCGGCAAGCTGGCGGGCGACCCGCAAGCCTTGTTGCTGCAGGCCGAGCGCGAATTAGGCGCGAACCTGGAGCAATTGAGTCAGTACGCCATCGGCGTGACTACCCCTGACGCCGCCCGCTATCTGCCGCCTTTGCTGGCTGCGTCGCAGCACCTGGGCAAACTGTCCCTGGCCCGCGACAAACTGGTGAGCAGCGGGCGCGCGGAACTGGCCGATGATGTGGAGCGCGAAGTCAGCAACATCCGCAGCCAAGCCGATGTGCTGGAACAACTGCCATTGCTGGGCGTGAAGGCCAGCGCCGAATCCAGCGCCGACGACTTTTCCGCACTGATGGGCCTGGAGAACACCGAAAAAACCGAAGCCCAGGACACTGGCGTCGACCTCAAGCGTGAACTCAACAGCCTGCTGACCCGCTACCCCGCCGAACTCAAGCGCACCCGCGAACAAATCCAGCAACGCACCGACCTGGCCGCCAAGACCCACCAGAAAATCGACACCGTGCAACAAGCCATCGCCGGCCTGGAGCCCGTGGTGCGCGCGCAGCACGGCAAGATCCAGGGCGAAGTGCGCCTGATTCAAGGGGTGATGATCGGCCTGATCCTGCTGATCGCGCTGCTGATCGACACCCTGCAACGCCGCCTGGCGCGGGTGCTGACCAACCTCGCTCCGGCCCTGTCGACTTGGGCCGAGGGCGATTTCAGCCAGCCGATTGCCCTGGGTAAGACCAACCGCGAGCTGCACGACATTGAAGCCTCCTTGAACCGCCTGCGCGCCTATCTGGTGGATTTGGTGGGTACGATTCGCGGCAATGCCGAGGAAGTCGCCGGCAGTAGCCGCGCACTGGCCGAATTAAGCAGCGGCCTGCACGACGGTGCCGAACGCCAGGCCGGGGATACCGCGCAGATCCGTGATTCGCTGGGTGAACTGGAAGCGACCATCCAGCAAGTCGCAGGCGATGCCAGCCAGGCGGCGGGCGCCAGTCGCAGTGCCGGTCAGGCGGTGGAGCAAGGCCAACGTGTGATCGGCCTGAGCCTGACCGGGCTGCATGCCCTGGTCGGCGAAGTACAGCAGAATGCGCAGATGATCGAAAAACTCGCCGAAGAATCAGCCACCATCGGCGGCGTGCTGACGGTGATCCGCTCGATTGCCGACCAGACCAACCTGCTCGCCCTTAACGCCGCGATCGAGGCCGCCCGCGCCGGTGAAGCCGGCCGTGGCTTTGCCGTGGTCGCCGACGAAGTCCGCTCCCTGGCCCAGCGCACCGCCGGCGCCACCGCAGAAATCCAGACCTTGATCGCCGGCCTGCAAAGCGCCGCCCATCAATCGGTGCAAGGCATGCGCGCCCAGGTCGAACACGCCGAGGCGACCGCCCAGCAAGCCCAGGCAGCGGACGGCGCGCTGGATGAAATCGTCGAGGCTATCCAGACCATTTCCGACACCGCCGTGCGCATCGCCGATGTGACGGCACAGCAGAGTGGCGCCGTCAGTGAGATTCGCGACAACAGCGAGCGGATTCACCAGTTGGGTGAAGATAACTTGCTGCGAATCGGCCAGGGCCGCAGCCAAGGTGAGCACTTGCTGGTGCTGGGTGGGCAGCTCAACACCGCCGTGCAGGCATTCCGCGTCTGACACGATCTTCAGCCTTATAGAGATCAAATGTGGGAGGGGGCTTGCCCCCGATTGCAGTGTGTCAATCTCAGCATCTGTAACTGATCCACCGGCATCGGGGGCAAGCCCCCTCCCACATTTGACCTTCATGGCATTCAGGAGCGTATTACCCATGACCGGATCACCGGCCACAGTCACAAATTTCGCGCTATCCTCGCTAATCGTGCTGCGTACTGCATAGAACTGGACAGTCACAAAGGCTTTGCGGCATAGTCGCCGGGTTCTGCCGTACCCACATCAATAACAAGGAACAGCCGATGGCGACCTTACTGGTTCTTCACGGACCCAACCTGAACCTGCTCGGCACCCGTGAACCGGGCGTCTACGGGGCAGTCACCCTGGACCAGATCAACCTCGACCTGGAGCGCAGGGCCCGTGAAGCCGGCCACCATCTGCTCTACCTGCAAAGCAATGCCGAGTACGAATTGATTGATCGCATCCATGCCGCGCGCGGCGAAGGCGTGGACTTTATCCTGATCAATCCCGCCGCTTTTACACATACAAGCGTTGCATTACGTGACGCGTTGCTGGCGGTGAGCATCCCATTCATCGAAGTGCATTTGTCGAACGTGCACAAACGCGAAGCTTTCCGCCATCACTCCTACTTCTCCGACGTAGCGGTAGGTGTGATCTGCGGCCTTGGCGCCAGCGGTTACCGACTGGCCCTGGAGGCCGCCCTGGAACAACTTGAACAACCGGCCAAGCGCCCCTGACCGACCCTTGGGAGTTGATGATTCATGGATATCCGTAAAGTTAAGAAACTGATCGAACTGCTGGAAGAATCCGGTATCGACGAGCTGGAAATCAAGGAAGGCGAAGAGTCCGTACGGATCAGCCGCCACAGCAAGACCCCAGCCCAGCAGTTCTACGCGCCACAGATGCAAGCACCGGCGCCGGCTGCTGCTCCAGCCGCCGCTCCGGCTGCCGCCGCTGCACCTGCCGCTCCAGCTGCTCCTGCGCTGAACGGTTTCGTGGTCAAGTCGCCAATGGTCGGTACGTTCTACCGCACCCCGGCACCGACCTCCCCAGCCTTCGTTGAAGTCGGCAAGACCGTGAAAGTGGGTGACACCATCTGCATCGTTGAAGCGATGAAGATGATGAACCACATCACCGCTGAAAAAGCCGGCGTCATCGAATCCATCCTGGTAGAAAACGGTCAGCCGGTTGAGTACGACCAGCCGCTGTTCACCATCGTTTGAACCGCGGAGCGCCTTCGATGTTGAAACCTGCGAAGAAACTGCAAAAAGTCCTGATCGCCAACCGCGGCGAGATCGCGCTGCGTATCCTGCGCGCCTGTAAGGAAGAGGGCATCAAGACCGTCGCTGTTTACTCGACGGCCGATACCGAATTGATGCACGTGAAACTGGCGGACGAAAGCATCTGCATTGGCCCGCCACTGGCCACGAACTCGTACCTGAAAGTCTCGAACATCATCGCGGCCGCTGAAGTGACTGGCGCTGATGGCATCCACCCGGGCTACGGCTTCCTTGCGGAAAACGCTGACTTCGCCGAACAGGTGGAGAAATCCGGTTTTGCCTTCATCGGCCCTAAAGCCGAAACCATTCGCCTGATGGGCGACAAGGTGTCGGCCAAGGACGCCATGATCGCGGCCGGCGTGCCTACCGTTCCTGGCTCCGACGGCCCGCTGCCGGAAGACGAAGAAACCGCGCTGCGCATTGGTCGTGAAGTCGGCTACCCGGTGATCATCAAGGCCGCCGGTGGCGGTGGTGGTCGCGGCATGCGCGTGGTGCACAAGGAAGAAGACCTGATCGAAGCGGCCAAGCAGACTCGCTCCGAAGCGGGCGCCTGGTTCGGCAACCCGATGGTCTACCTGGAGAAGTACCTGACCAACCCACGTCACGTGGAAGTGCAAGTACTGTCCGACGGCCAAGGCCACGCCATCCACCTGGGCGACCGCGATTGCTCGCTGCAACGTCGTCACCAGAAGGTCCTGGAAGAAGCGCCAGCACCGGGTCTGGACGAAAAAGCGCGCCAGGAAGTACTGGCTCGTTGCGTCAAGGCGTGCATCGACATCAACTACCGTGGCGCGGGTACTTTCGAGTTCCTGTACGAGAACGGTCGTTTCTACTTCATCGAGATGAACACTCGTGTGCAGGTAGAGCACCCGGTGTCGGAGATGGTCACCGGTATCGACATCGTCAAGGAGATGCTCAGCATCGCCGCCGGCAACCCGCTGTCCTTCACCCAGGACGACGTGAAGATGCACGGCCACTCCCTGGAGTGCCGCATCAACGCCGAAGACCCGAAAACCTTTATCCCAAGCCCTGGCCTGGTCAAGCATTTCCACGCGCCCGGCGGCAACGGCGTACGTGTGGATTCGCACCTGTACAGCGGCTACAAGGTTCCGTCCAACTACGACTCGCTGATCGGCAAGCTGATCACCTGGGGCGCCACCCGTGACGAGGCCATGGCCCGTATGCGCAACGCCCTGGACGAAATCGTGGTCGACGGCATCAAGACCAACATCCCGCTGCATCGGGATCTGGTTCGCGATGAAGGCTTCTGCGAAGGTGGTGTGAACATTCACTACCTGGAACACAAGCTGGCTAACCAGTAAGTGCTCCACCCAACAAGGCCGCCTTCGGGCGGCTTTGTTGTTTCTGGGCCCTGGGTTTTGCTGGATGGATACATCACCCTGTGGGAGCGGGCTTGCTCGCGAATGCGGTGCATCAGCTAAAATACTCTTCACTGACTCACCGCATTCGCGAGCAAGCCCGCTCCCACATTTGTTATGTGTACACCCCTCCCGCCGCTCGCGTAAACTTGCGCGCTTTCGCAGCCCTACCCCGCTGCACACTCATTTTTTCAAAGGTGCCCGCCATGCCTTGGCTGCAAGTCCGTCTCGCCATCAGCCCAGAACAAGCCGAAACCTACGAAGACGCGTTTCTCGAAGTCGGCGCCGTCTCGGTGACCTTCATGGACGCCGAAGACCAGCCGATCTTCGAACCCGAACTCAACACCACCCCGCTGTGGTCCCACACCCATTTGTTGGCCCTGTTCGAGGACGGCACCGATGCCGCCGCCGTGCTGGCCCACATGGAATTGCTCACCGGCGGCCCGCTGCCAGAGCATCACAGCGAAGTCATCGAAGACCAGGACTGGGAACGCAGCTGGATGGACAATTTCCAGCCGATGCGTTTCGGCCAGCGCCTGTGGATCGTGCCAAGCTGGCACGCCGCGCCTGAACCAGACGCCGTCAATCTGCTGCTGGACCCGGGCCTCGCGTTTGGCACCGGCACCCACCCCACCACCGCGCTGTGCCTGGAATGGCTGGACGGCCAGGATCTGAACGACAGCCATGTGCTGGACTTCGGTTGCGGCTCTGGGATCCTGGCGATTGCCGCATTGCTCTTGGGCGCCAAAGAAGCCGTCGGCACCGACATCGACGTACAAGCGCTGGAAGCCTCCCGCGATAACGCCGGGCGCAACAACATCCCTGAAGGCAAATTCCCGCTTTACCTGCCGGAGCAACTGCCCCAAGTGCAGGCCGACGTGCTGGTCGCGAACATCCTCGCCGGGCCACTGGTTTCGCTGGCGCCGCAGCTGTCGAGCCTGGTCAAGCCGGGCGGGCGCCTGGCGCTGTCGGGCATCCTGGCCGAGCAGGGCGAAGACGTCGCCGCTGCCTACGCGAAGGATTTCGAGCTGGATCCGATCGCCAACCGCGATGGCTGGGTACGCATCAGCGGTCGTCGGCGCTAGAATGAGCGCTTGCCTGAATCGGATGGCCGCATGACCGACAGTTTCGTCACCCAGTGCCCGCATTGCCAAGCACGCTTTCGTGTCAACCACGCTCAATTGAGCGTGGCCCGTGGCGTGGTGCGCTGTGGTTCGTGCCTGCAAGTGTTCAATGCCGCTCGTCAGTTGCTAGAGCAGCGCGACCAAGCGTCCGCGCCTGAGCCAGACGTGCCGGTTGAGCTGACGCCTGAACCAGCGCGGGCCATCAGCCAGAAGCAGTGGACTGCCGAAGAGCTGGACCTGGACAATCTGGACCTGGACGAAGAACTGGCCAAACTGGAACGCCGCGAGATTCAGCACACGTTGCCGATCGGTGCAGATCGTCGCCAGTCCGGTATCGACCGCCGCCAAAAGGAAGAATCCTTCAGCGCCAGCCGTGACACGGTCAAGGCCGAAGAGGAAAAATGGGCAGCGAGCTTGTTCAGCGAGCCGCCTGAAGAGCGCATCGACGTCACTGAAGACGCACCCGAACCTGCGACGAGGCAGCGCACAGAACCGTCCATGTCGTTCCACACCGACGATATCGACGATGAGCCGCCGCTGCGCTCAACGCCAGACGATGACGACATCGAACCGCCGTTCACGCCACTGACCCAATCGGCCGATGACGTAGAACCCGAAGAACGCCCCAAAGCCCGTCGCAAGCGCCCGCGCGCCGAAACGAGCGTGCAAGACGACCAACTGCTGGATCTCGAAGACGACCCGCTGCACCTCTACGCGCAAAAGCGTCCGGCCAGCCTGGGCCGTCGTCTGATCTGGCTATTGCTGGTACTGATCGCCGCCGCCGGTCTCGCAGGCCAGTACATCGCCTACCAATTCGACGAACTGGCCCGCCAGGACGCCTATCGCCCGTGGTTCCAGCAACTGTGCCCCACACTGGGCTGCACGGTGCCATCACGGGTCGATATCGCCCACATCAAGAGCAGCAACCTGGTGGTGCGCAGCCATCCGGATTTCGCAGGAGCACTGGTGGTGGACGCGATTATCTACAACCGTGCGACCTTCTCCCAGCCCTTCCCACTGCTGGAGCTGCGTTTTGCCGATTTGAATGGCAGCCTGATTGCCAGTCGTCGCTTCAAACCCGCCGAATACCTCAGCGGTGAGTTGGCCGGAGTAAGCGAAATGCCCTCGCAGACCCCGATCCATATCTCCCTGGATATCCTCGATCCGGGCAATAAAGCCGTGAATTACAGCCTGAGCTTTCACTCGCCAGAGTGAATCGGTGCATGGGTTGAGATTTGACGGCAGGTTATTGACTTTCCCGGGCGCAACCAAACCGGTGGCGATAAAGAAATAACTGTTCAGATTTTATCCAATTCAGCCTTTATCCAGTCATCGAGAGCGGGTATCATGCCAACCCTTTTTCGAACTCTAATGATCCGGCCCCACAACAGGGAAGTCCTATGTCGGCGGTACGCATCGGCCCATATACATTGCAGAACGGCTTGATCCTCGCCCCGATGGCGGGGGTTACCGACCAGCCCTTTCGTCAGCTGTGCAAGCGATTGGGCGCGGGTCTAGTAGTCTCGGAAATGGTCACCAGCGACATGAGCTTGTGGAACACCCGCAAATCGCGGATGCGCATGATCCACGAAGGTGATCCCGAGCCCCGCTCGGTACAGATCGCCGGTGGCGATGCACAGATGCTGGCGGATGCGGCCCGGGCCAACGTGGAGTTGGGGGCGCAGATCATCGACATCAACATGGGCTGCCCGGCCAAGAAGGTCTGCAACAAGGCCGCCGGTTCCGCACTGTTGAAAGATGAGCAATTGGTTGCCGAGATCCTGCAGGCCGTTGTCGCCGCAGTGGATGTGCCGGTCACCCTGAAGATCCGTACCGGCTGGGACCGGGACAACAAGAACGGCCTGACAGTGGCGAAGATCGCCGAACAGGCAGGCATTACAGCGCTGGCGGTGCATGGCCGCACCCGCGCCGACCTTTACACCGGTGAAGCCGAGTACGACACCATCGCTGCGATCAAGCAGGCGGTGTCGATGCCGGTGTTTGCCAATGGCGACATCGATTCAGCCGAGAAAGCCCGGCGCGTACTGCACGCCACCGGCGCCGATGGCTTGTTGATTGGTCGGGCTGCCCAGGGGCGGCCGTGGATTTTTCGTGAGATCGAGCATTTTCTGCGTACTGGCGAAGTGTTGCCGGCACCGGAGCTGATCGAGGTGGAACGTATTCTGCTAGAGCATCTGGCCGCCCTGCACGCCTTCTATGGGGACGTGATGGGAGTACGCATTGCTCGTAAGCATGTCGGCTGGTATCTCGCAACCCTGCCGGGCGCCAGGGAGTTTCGCGCCCACTTCAATCGTTTGGATGATACGGAAGCACAGTGCGCCAACGTTCGTGAGTTCTTCAGCGAGCGTTACAAGAGCCTGGGGACAGGGGACGGAGAGGGGGTGGCCGCATGACGATGATGACCGAGACTTTAGTGAGTGGAACAACACCCGTGAGCGACAACGTCAATTTGAAACAGCACCTCAACACGCCGAGCGAAGAAGGCCAGACCCTTCGCGGGAGTGTCGAGAAGGCGCTGCACAATTATTTCGCCCACCTTGAGGGCGCTTCCGTCACGGACGTGTACAACCTGGTGCTCTCCGAAGTCGAGGCACCCTTGCTCGAAAGCGTGATGAACTACGTCAAGGGCAACCAGACCAAAGCCAGTGAGCTGCTGGGCCTCAACCGTGGCACCTTGCGCAAAAAGCTCAAGCAATACGATTTGCTGTAAGCATTCAATCAAACCAGAAAGGCGCCCGCGTAAAACCGGTCGCCTTTTTTGCTGACTTCCTTTGCTTTTGATGGAAATTGAAATGACCGACCAGACTACCCGCCTGCCGATCCGCCGCGCCTTGATCAGCGTCTCCGACAAGACCGGGATCCTCGAATTTGCCCGGGAGCTGGAAGCCCTGGGCGTGGAAATCCTCTCCACGGGCGGGACCTTCAAACTGCTGCAGGACAACGGCGTGGCCGCAGTAGAAGTGGCGGACTACACCGGTTTCGCAGAAATGATGGACGGTCGGGTCAAGACCCTGCACCCGAAAATCCACGGTGGCATCCTCGGCCGTCGCGGCACCGACGACGCGATCATGGCCGAACACGGCATCAAGCCGATCGACTTGGTGGCCGTTAACCTCTACCCGTTCGAAGCCACCATCAACAAGCCAGGCTGCGACTTGCCGACCGCCATCGAAAACATCGATATCGGCGGCCCGACCATGGTGCGCTCGGCGGCCAAGAACCACAAAGACGTGGCCATCGTGGTCAACGCCAGCGATTACGCCAACGTGCTGGAAAGCCTGAAGGCCGGTGGCCTGACCTACGCCCAGCGCTTCGACCTGATGCTCAAGGCCTTCGAACACACCGCCGCCTACGACGGCATGATCGCCAACTACATGGGCACTGTTAACCAGGCTGCTGAAACACTGTCCACCGAAGGCCGCAGCCAGTTCCCGCGCACCTTCAACAGCCAGTTCATCAAGGCCCAGGAAATGCGCTACGGCGAGAACCCGCACCAGAGCGCGGCGTTCTACGTAGAAGCCAAGCCTGCCGAAGTGGGCATCGCCACCGCGACCCAGCTGCAAGGCAAAGAGCTGTCCTACAACAACGTGGCCGACACCGACGCCGCGCTGGAATGTGTGAAGAGCTTCGTCAAGCCGGCCTGCGTGATCGTCAAGCACGCCAACCCGTGCGGCGTGGCGGTCAGCCCGGACGCTGAAGGCGGTATCCGCCAGGCGTACGAACTGGCCTACGCCACAGACACCGAATCCGCGTTTGGCGGCATCATCGCCTTCAACCGTGAACTGGATGCCGAGACCGCCAAGGCGATCGTCGAGCGTCAGTTCGTTGAAGTGATCATCGCCCCAAGCGTCAGCGAAGAAGCCCGCGCTATCGTGGCGGCCAAAACCAACGTACGCCTGCTGGCCTGCGGTGAGTGGTCGACTGAGCGTGCGGCTGCCTGGGACTACAAGCGCGTCAACGGCGGCTTGCTGGTACAGAGCCGCGACATCGGCATGATCGGCAGCCAGGACCTGAAAGTCGTGACCAAACGCGCGCCGACCGAGCAAGAGATCAACGACCTGATCTTCGCCTGGAAAGTGGCCAAGTACGTTAAATCCAACGCCATCGTCTACGCCAAGAACCGCCAGACCATTGGTGTCGGTGCCGGCCAGATGAGCCGCGTGAACTCGGCGCGTATCGCCGCGATCAAGGCTGAACACGCTGGCTTGCAAGTCGTGGGTTCGGTAATGGCTTCCGATGCGTTCTTCCCGTTCCGTGACGGCCTGGACAATGCCGCGAAAGCCGGTGTTACCGCCGTGATCCAACCGGGTGGCTCGATGCGTGATGCTGAAGTCATCGCTGCCGCTGATGAAGCTGGCATCGCTATGGTCTTCACCGGTATGCGCCACTTCCGCCACTGATTGATTAGATCGCCTGTGGGCACCGGCTCCATGTGGGAGCTGGCTTGCCTGCGATAGCATCACCCTGGTCTGGCTGGACGACCGAGGTGCCTGCATCGCGGGTAAGCCCGGCTCCCACAGAAAAGCACAGCCCACGGTGCTCTCCCGAATTCAGCGTCATCCGAGGTTTTTGAAATGAATGTTTTGATCATTGGCAGCGGTGGCCGTGAACACGCCCTGGCCTGGAAAGTTGCCCAGGACCCGCGCGTCCAGAAAGTATTCGTAGCACCCGGCAACGCCGGTACCGCCATTGAAGCCAAGTGCGAGAACGTCGCTATCGACGTGCTGGCCCTTGAGCAGTTGGCAGACTTTGCTGAAAAGAATGTGTCCCTGACCATCGTCGGTCCGGAAGTGCCATTGGTTGCCGGCGTGGTGGACCTGTTCCGCAGCCGTGGCCTGGATTGCTTCGGCCCAACCGCCGGCGCGGCCCAGCTGGAAGGTTCCAAGGCATTCACCAAGGACTTCCTGGCACGCCACAAGATCCCGACCGCCGACTACCAGAACTTCACCGAGATCGAGCCGGCCCTGGCTTACCTGCGTGAAAAAGGTGCGCCGATCGTGATCAAGGCCGATGGCCTGGCCGCCGGCAAAGGCGTGATCGTCGCCATGACCCTGCAGGAAGCCGAAGACGCCGTGCGCGACATGCTCGCTGGCAACGCTTTTGGTGACGCTGGTTCACGCGTGGTGATCGAGGAATTCCTCGACGGCGAAGAAGCCAGCTTCATCGTGATGGTCGACGGCAAGAACGTCTTGCCAATGGCCACCAGCCAGGACCACAAACGCGTCGGCGACGGTGACACCGGCCCGAACACCGGCGGCATGGGTGCCTACTCCCCTGCCCCGGTGGTCACCGCCGACGTGCACCAGCGCGTCATGGACCTGGTGATCTGGCCGACCGTGCGCGGCATGGCCGACGAAGGCAATGTGTACACCGGCTTCCTGTATGCCGGCCTGATGATCGACAAAGCCGGTAACCCGAAAGTCATCGAGTTCAACTGCCGCTTCGGCGACCCGGAAACCCAACCGGTGATGCTGCGCCTGCAATCGAGCCTGGTTCTGCTGGTGGAAGCTGCCCTGGCCCAGGCCCTGGACAAGGTGGAAGCCCAGTGGGATCCACGTCCGAGTGTCGGTATTGTGCTGGCGGCCGGTGGCTACCCTGCTGACTACGCCAAGGGCGACGTGATTGAAGGTCTCGACGCGGCTGCTACGCTGGAAGGCAAAGTGTTCCATGCGGGCACTGCGCTCAAGGATGGCCAGGTCGTGACCGCCGGTGGCCGTGTGTTGTGCGCTACCGCCATGGGCGCCAGCGTCGACGCCGCGCAGCAACAGGCTTACAAGCTGGCTGCAAAAATCGACTGGAATGGCTGCTTCTACCGCAAGGACATTGGCTATCGCGCCATTGCGCGGGAGCGTGGCGAGAGCCAGTAAGCTGCTATCCGTTCGGCTAGGCAAGGGCCTCTGGCCCTTGCCGTATGCCGGCCGACCCGCGCATAGTTAACCGTGCATCAACCTACGAAGGGATTTCGCCGTGCGCTGGCTCAGGATCGCCATAGGTTTCACTGTCAGTCTGCTGACACTGCTCTGCTTGTTCCCGGCCCAGGCCGCCGCGCAAGGCAGTGGCTGGGCAGTATTGCTTGATGAACAGGCCGACCTGCAACTGAGCGACATCCGTTCCTCGCGCTACACCAATCAATTCAGCCCCATCGAACTGGACCGCCTTACCGCCGCCGAACCCGACGGTGCGTTGTGGGTGCGTTTCAAGCTGCAACCCGGCAAGCACGAACAAGTACTTCGGGTCTTTGCCCCGGATTTGTCCCACCTGAGCCTCTACGTACTCGATGGCGACACCCTGGTGGAGCAACAAAGTACCGGCACACGCCAGCCCCAGGCCGAGCGCCCGTTACCCAGCAGTGACTTCATGCTGCCGATGCCCCAAAGCCAGAAACCTTTAGAGGTCTACCTGCGCCTGGTCTCGGAACATGAACTGCGCCCCTATATCACCCTGGAACCGGCCGTGCTCGCCGCCGCCGACCAGACCCAGACACTGATCTACGGCCTGTTGTTCGGCTGTCTGCTGATGCTGATCCTGCATAACATCACCCGTTTCGCCTACCACCGCTCGCGCAGCAGCCTGTGGCTGGCGGCTTGCGAGATCCTGCTGATGCTCAGCCTCGCACTGCTGCTCAACCTGATCGGCCCCTGGCTGCCAAACTGGCACGCGATCCAGACGCCGGGCGCCTACCTGGCCCTGCTGCTGACCGCGCCGTGTGGGCTGATGTTTGCCTACCGGTTCTTCATGCCGCTGGGCCCACACCCGCTGAACAAGCTGTTGATGGCCGACATCCTGTTTATCGTCCTGTGCGGCCTGCTGCTGTTGTTCGTCAACACCCTGCCGCTGAACATCATCACCTATGCCCTGGTGGCATTGGCTGGCTTGAGCATGCTGTTTGTCTCGGCCTATCACTGGCAGAAAGGCTACCGCCCGGCACGCCTGTTCGTGGCGGCGATGGTGGTGTTCAACATCGGTACGCTGATCATCCTGCCGGCGCTGTTGGGCCTGACGATGGTCTCGCCACAGGGCCTGATCGTGACGCTGCTGGCGTTTATCTGTCTCAGTGGTCTGTTGATGAGCTTGGCGCTGGGCGAACGCCAGCGGGCGATTGTCGAAGCGCGCTTCAGCCTCAGCCGTGACCTGGCGGCAAGCAATGCTGAGATCGCCGCCAAGGCCGAGTTCCTGGCCAAGATCAGCCACGAAATCCGCACGCCTATGAACGGCGTGCTGGGCATGACCGAATTGCTGCTGGGCACGCCGCTGTCGGTAAAACAGCGCGACTACGTGCAGACCATCCACAGTGCTGGCAATGAACTGCTCACGCTGATCAACGAAATCCTCGATATTTCCAAGCTGGAATCCGGCCAGATCGAATTGGATGACGTGCAGTTCGACCTCAACGCGCTGATCGAAGACTGCCTGAGTATTTTCCGCGCCAAGGCCGAGCAACAGAACGTCGAACTGATCAGCTTTATCCAGCCCCAAGTGCCCCGTGTGATCAGCGGCGACCCGACGCGCCTGCGCCAGGCCATGTTGAGCCTGCTGGAAAATGCCCTGCAGAAGACCGACGAAGGCGAGGTGCTGATCGTCGTCGCGCTGGATGATCGCAGCACCAAGCCGCGTCTGCGCATTGCCGTGCAGGACAGCGGCCTGCCGATGGAAGCCGCCGAACGTGACGCCCTGCTGCACAGCGAACTGCACAGCAAGAATTTCTTCTCGGCCACCCGCCTGAACGGCCATCTGGGCCTGGTCATCGCGCGCCAATTGATCCTGCTGATGAATGGCGAGTTCGGTATCAAGAGCGGCAGCCATCAGGGCAGCACCTTGTGGCTGACCCTGCCGCTGGACCCGGAACGCCTGGAACACCCGACCTCCGACCTCGACGGCCCACTCAAGGGCGCGCGGGTGCTGGTGGTGGACGACAACGACACCTGCCGCAAAGTATTGGTGCAGCAATGCTCGGCCTGGGGCCTCAACGTCAGCGCGGTGCCGTCGGGCAAGGAAGCCCTGGCATTGCTGCGCACCAAGGCACACCTGCGCGATTACTTCGACGTGGTGCTGCTTGACCAGAACATGCCCGGCATGACCGGCATGCAACTGGCGGCGAAGATCAAGGAAGACCCAAGCCTGAACCACGACATCCTGTTGATCATGCTCACCGGTATCAGCAACGCGCCGAGCAAGATCATCGCGCGCAATTGCGGGATCAAGCGCATCCTCGCCAAGCCCGTGGCGGGCTACACGCTCAAGACCACCCTGGCCGACGAACTGACCCAGCGCAGCAAGGGCAACGTCCCACCCCGTCCGGTCCTCAATGCACCGGCCGCCATCACCGTGCCGACGGATTTCCGCATCCTGGTGGCCGAAGACAACAGCATCTCCACCAAGGTGATCCGTGGCATGCTCGGCAAGCTCAACCTCAACCCCGACACCGCCAGCAATGGCGAAGAGGCGCTGGAGGCGATGAAGGCCCAACGTTATGACCTGGTGCTGATGGACTGTGAAATGCCGATCCTCGATGGCTTTTCGGCGACCCAACAACTGCGCGCGTGGGAAGTCAGCCACCAGCGTATTCGCACACCGGTGGTGGCGCTGACGGCGCACATTCTGTCGGAACATAAAGAGCGTGCACGCCAGGCCGGGATGGACGGGCACATGGCCAAACCGGTGGAGTTGTCGCAGTTGCGTGAGCTGGTGGAGTTCTGGGTGGCGCAGCGTCAGCAGAAACAAGAACACAGCACTGCTTCCTGACCTGGAATGCTCTCCCCTGTGGGAGCTGGCTTGCCTGCGATAGCGGTGTGTCAGACACAAATCAGTTGCCTGAGCCATCGTCATCGCAGGCAAGCCAGCTCCCACATTTGATCGCTGCCGCCTGATAGACTCGCGCAACACTTTCCGCCGCGAGCCACTTTCCATGCTCCACGTGTTATTCAGCGTCTACCTGAAAATGCTGGTGCTCTACAGCCCGTTCTTCGTGCTGTCCTGCTTTATCAGCCTCACCCGTGGCTACTCAAGCAAAGAACGGCGCCGCCTGGCGTGGAAGGTGGCGTTGGCGACCCTGGTATCGAGCGTGCTGCTCTACCTGTTCGGCCGCGTAATTTTCAGCGTGTTTGGCATCACCGTCGACGCCTTCCGCATCGGCGCCGGCAGCGTGCTGTTCATTTCCGCCCTGGGCATGGCCCAGGGCAAGTCGGCGGTGCAGACCGACAACGTGCAGCAAGACGTGACCATCGTGCCGCTGACCATCCCCCTTACCGTCGGCCCCGGCACCATCGGCGCACTGTTGGTGATGGGCGTGAGCCAGCCGCACTGGGACGACAAGCTCACCGCCATCCTCAGCATTGCCCTGGCCAGCCTTACGGTGGGCGTGGTGCTGTACCTGTCCAACCGGATCGAACGCATCCTCGGCGACCAAGGCTTGCAGATTGTCAGCCGATTGATGGGGTTGTTCGTGTGCGCCTTGGCCGCGCAAATCATCTTCACCGGTGTGCGCGGTTATCTGGTGCCTTAGATCCGGTATTTGGCGATCGCCAACT
This sequence comes from Pseudomonas sp. MYb541, assembly GCF_037479595.1. NCBI lineage: Bacteria > Pseudomonadati > Pseudomonadota > Gammaproteobacteria > Pseudomonadales > Pseudomonadaceae > Pseudomonas > Pseudomonas sp. MYb541. The sequence goes on from NZ_JBBGYS010000004.1 coordinate 78,646, forward strand.
GCACCTTGTCACCCGCACTCTCGCGCATCAGTTGGATCGTCTCTTCGTTGACCACCGAGGTATTCAGCACCAGGCATGTCTGCCCGCTGAAGGCCTCGAACGAGGAGCTGTCCCATTCCAGGAAAGGCAGACCCACCTGTTTGCTCACGCCATGGCTGCTGTAGGTCACCAGTACCATCATCAGTTCGCCGTCTGTTTGCACACAGGATGCCAGGCCGAAGTCAGCGCCCTGGTGCACAGAGCTGTTGCGTTTGAACAGCTCGAAAGACGCAGGCGTCTGCTTCAACGCTTCCAATGCATCGGCCGCCAGTTTCGGCAACGCTGTCAGCAGCGGCCCGGACAACGTGCTCGACGCCAACACGGCGGCAATAATGTTCAGCGCCGCCAACTGCACGGTCAGGCCCTTGCCCGCACCTGAAACCCGCTCGAAACGGCTGCGCACCGGCAGCCACCCCAGGCTGACCATCACTTTGATGAATTCGTCGTACCAATCCTCCGTACCGCGGTGCACTTTCAATACATCGCTGACGTAGCTGCTGGCCAGCAGATAACTTTTACGCACGTATTCCCGATTCAGACCCGATAGGCCTTCAGCAAACGAAATTACGCTGTTGTTGACCACGGCCGCGTTGAAGTCGTCCTCGGTGTCCGGCGGTAAAGCCGCACGTTTTCCGGGCGCCCCCGGTAGTTTGTAGGCGGCAATCAACTTGCGCCTTTTTTTATTGTTGATCCTTCTGTGATGTCGCTCCATCTTGGTTCTCCACAAGCACCCCAACTCGGGGCTTATGTCCACCCTAGTCCACTGGCTGCAGGGTTTTCCAGACGATAAACATCCCTTGGCGCACCCCGTCAAACCGTGCAACCCAGCAATAACGGGGGGGGTGTCTGGCGGGCTTCCGGATTTCGTCGCAGAAAAAAGAAAAACCCCGGACAACGCCAGGAAAATCCCTGGGTCATTCGGAGTTTTCAGACACCTGAAGGGCGGTTTTCAGGTGGCGGGTTTCTCGCCGTACCAGCGCGGTGTGTACACCCACTCACCGCCACCGGCACGCGGGAAGGTGACGGTGGTGGACGAACCGATCAGCACCATGGTGCGCATGTCCACCTGCTCCGGCGTCAGTTGCCCCAGCGTGGTGACACGCAGGGTCTGCCCCGGCCGACCGATATCACGGCCCAGCACCACCGGCGTTTCGGGCGTGCGATGCAGCGCGACGATTTCCAGAGCACGCCCCAGCTGCCACGGACGTGAACGCGAAATCGGGTTGTAGAACGCCAGCGCCAGGTCGGCCTGGGACGCCAGGTCCAGGCGTTTTTCAATGATCGACCAAGGCTTGAGGTTATCCGACAGCGACATCACGCAGAAGTCATGCCCCAACGGCGCGCCCGCCTGGGCGGCGGTGGCGAGCGAGGCCGAAACGCCCGGCAGGATTTCCAGGTCGACCTGATGCCAGGCTGGATCGCTGGATTCGTGCAGGGCTTCGATTACCGCAGCGGCCATGGCGAACACGCCGGGATCGCCGGACGACACAACAACCACCGAGCGACCTTGGGCCGCCAGTTCAAAGGCGTGGCGGGCACGCTGCATTTCTTCGCGGTTGTCGGTGCAATGCTGCACCTGGTCGTCACGGAAGGGCCCGGCCATGCGCACGTAGGTTTCGTAACCCAACACATCGGTGCAGCGTGCCAGTTCAGCCTTGACCGCTGGCACCATCAACTCAGCGGCGCCGGGGCCCAGGCCGATCACGGCCAAGCGGCCACGCACACGGCCGACTTGCGACAGGTCCAGGGGTTGCTCGGCAACGTTGATGACAATATCGACGTCCTGGGTGACGCTGGCAAACCGTAGCGGTACACCCAGCTTCAACGCTGCCTCATGCAACGACGCTTCGGCCATCTGTGTATCACTGGCCAACAGGCACGCCAGGGATTGCACGGCGATGCCCGCCTCATGCAACCCAGTGCGCACACGCTCAGCCAACTGCGCACCTGGCTTGCAGGTCACGCTGATGTTCTTCGGGTAGATCAGCAATTCATTGGCGGCAGGCGCGCGCTCGGTACTGCCCACATGAATCGCCAGGCGTGCCTGTTGGTCCTGGGGCAGGTTGGCCTGGTCCAGCCACGGCGCGGCGCCTTCGATGCGCACGCTTTCGCCGGCCAGCAGGTCGGAGACGAAACGCTTGCCCAGTTCCAGGTCGGCCAGTTCATAACCCGCAGGCGGGTTGAGCAGGCAGGTGCCAAAACGCAGCTCGCCACTGGTAGTGATCGCAGCGGCTACGTTCAACGCAGCGGCGATTTCGCGCGCCATCACGTTCACACCGCCAAGGCCGCCGAGCAACGGCACCACCGCGCTGCCGTCTTCGGCCACGGCCAGCACGGCGGGTTCTTCGCCTTTTTCCAACAGCAGCGGCGCCAAGGTACGAATGACGATACCCGCCGCGCACAGCGCAATCAGCGGCGTGCCTTGCTGATAGAGCAGACGCAGGGTCGCGCCGAATTCACTGTAGGTCTGGTCCGCGCCGTCGACCCGTCCGGCCAGGCCATGGATCAACGCACCGGGGTAGACCTGCTGGATCTTGCGCGCAGTGGCCAGGCTGCCCTGGCCCAGAATGACAATCGCCGGGCTCATCAACCTTGCCACCGTTCACCGGGCACGATGATCAGCGAGAAGTACGGCGACGACGACGGGTCGACCTGATCCAGCGGCACGATCTTCTGGTTCGCCATGGTGGCGCGCTCCACATACAGCGCACGCCCGGCCAGGCCAAGGTCTTCCAGCACCTGACGCACTTTCGGGAAGTTGCGACCCAGCTTCATGATCACGGCCGCATCGGCATCCGCCAGGCGGCGCTTGAGGTCTTCATGGGGCAATACACCCGAAAGAACTGACAGGCTCTGATTGCGATACACCAACGGCGCACCCAGCACCGAGGCACCGCCGAGCATCGAACACACGCCAGGAATCACCTGCGCTTCATAGCGCTCGGCGAGGCGGTCGTGCAGGTACATGTAGGAGCCGTAGAAGAACGGGTCACCTTCGCAGATCACCGCCACGTCACGGCCGGCGTCCAGATGTGCGGCGACGTCAACGCTGGCGGCGTCGTAGAAATCGCTGATCACCTGCTCGTAGGACATCGGCGCCGGCAACACTTCGGTGGTCACCGGGTACACCAGCGGCATCAGCGTCTGTTGCGGCACCAGGTGATCTTCGATGATGCCAAAGGCGTTGCCCTTCTTGCCCTTGGCCACGAAGTACGCCACCACGGGCGACTCACGCAGCAGGCGCAGGGCCTTGAGGGTGATCAGTTCCGGGTCACCGGGGCCTACGCCCAGGCCGATCAAACGTCCGCGTGCCGGCATTATTCGACCTCCGTGGCCAGGGCATTCACCGCGGCGGCGGCCATGGCGCTACCGCCCAGGCGGCCCTGCATGATCACGAACGGCACACCACGACTATCGGCGGCGAGCATTGCCTTGGACTCGGCAGCGCCGACAAAACCGACCGGAAAACCGAGGATCAACGCCGGTTTCGGCGCGCCCGCATCCAGCATTTCCAGCAGATAGAACAACGCGGTCGGCGCATTGCCGATCACCACCACGCTGCCTTCCAGGTGCGGACGCCACAGTTCAAGGGCGGCAGCGGAACGGGTGTTACCGAGTTCGCGCGCCAGCTCCGGCACGCTGTCGTCGCGCAGGGTGCAGATCACTGGGTTATTGGCCGGCAAGCGTGCGCGGGTCACACCTTCGGAAACCATCCGCGCATCGCACAGGATCGGCGCGCCAGCGGCGAGCGCATCGCGCCCGGCCTTGCCCGCGCCCTCGGAGAACTGCAGGCCGTCGATGGCGTCGACCATGCCGCAGGCATGAATCACCCGCACCGCAAGTTTCTCCAAATCAGCCGGGATGCGGTCCAACTTGGCTTCCGCGCGAATAATGGCGAAGGAGTTGCGATAGATCTCCTGACCGTCGCGGATGTAATCAATCATCGGTGTTGCTCCGTGGGCGGGCGCGCAGCAAGGCGCCCGTCGCTTCAATAGAAAGGTTGCGTGCGTGCAGCCGGCCGAAATCGGGGTGGGCTGCCTCGCGAAAATAGAGGTCGTAGTGGCCGGGGCTCACCGCCAGCAAGGTCACCGGCGCGGTATGTGCGGCGGCGCAGGAGCGTGGGCAGCCGGACAGGTGCACGTTGTGCCCGGTGTCCAGAGCAGCGAGTTGCACGGCGTCGGCCTTGGTGTCGGCCAGGGCCTTGCCGCAGCCGCTGGAGCCGGTGCAGGCGGTCATTCGCGCCAGGGGTTGGTCGATGGTGCAAAGGAAGCCCAGTTGCGCCAGGCGCTCGGTCACGGCGTGCGGTTTTTCGACGTTGGGCAACAGCACACCTTGCCAAGGGGTGAAGCGCAAGGTGCCGTCGCCGTACTCACTGGCCAGGTGTGCGGCGCTTTTGAGCATCGTCGCGTCCAGGCGGCCCAAGGGTGCGATGGCGGCAACATAAAACTGATTCTTTTGCTCCTGTGGATACGTACCGAGGTGCAGCAAAGCCCCGCTGGGCTGGCGTTTGAAGCCATCGGCCGACAGTAATGGCAGGCTCAGATGCCCCAGCAAGTTATCCACAGCCAAATGCCGCATGCGGGTTTGTTCCGGGCTGGCCAGGTCGAGGAACGCCTCCAGCACGGCCACCACCAGCGCATGCCCCTGCTCGAGCGGCACGGCGGCCAGCGGCGCATCCAGCCCCGGGCAACCCGCCAGGCCAAAGGCGAGGAGCGTCTGGCCATTGCGGATGAAGGCCGACAGCCACAGGTCGTGGTGATGCTCGAGCATCGCCAGGGCTTCGCCGCCATCCAGCTGTATGGCGAACTTGGCTGACAGTTCATGGAAACGTGGGTGGTTTTGCAGGGTGGCGAGGATTTCATCGGCCAGCGGGCGGGTGTCGAACAGCATCTGCGGGTCGATCCCTGCGCTGGGGCTGAGCATCAGGTTGCGTACATCGTCGCCGGCGGCATTGTTGGGGCCAAGGCCTGCGGCCAGCAGCAGGGCGATCAAAGCCCCCTCCTCGGCACCGATCCCGCGAATCTGCAGATTGGCGCGGTTGGTCGCCTCGATCACCCCACCGGCATAGGCCTGGGCGGCATCCGCCACCGCGTGGGCCTGGGCGGCGCGGATCGAACCACCGGCCAATTTGATCCGGCAAATGCCGCCATCCAACGCCTGGACAATACGCAGCAACCCCGGACAAGCCGAGGGGCGCAAGGTATTCACAGCGGGCGTTGGGTTCACGGGGCTACCGGTTGATGGGTAAAGGCGCGGTATTATGCCTGCTTTGTCCGGCGGCATGAAAAGCCTGCCCGTCGGATGTCGTTCAAGGAATTGTTATGTCGCCCTGGCTGACGGTTGTAGGCATCGGTGAAGACGGCTTCAAGGGGCTGGGCAGGAATGCCCGGCATGCCCTGTTGCGCGCCACGCGGATTATAGGTGCTCAGCGCCAGTTGGACCTGTTGCCGGTGTGTATTCGCGGCGAGCGGGAGTTATGGCCGAGCCCGTTTTCCCTGGAACCGGTGCTGGCGCGGCGTGGCGAGCCGGTGTGTGTGTTGGCCAGTGGGGACCCGATGTTCTATGGCGTGGGCGCGAGTCTGGCACGGCAGGTGGCGGCGAATGAATTGCTAATCTTGCCGACACCTTCGTCGGTGTCGTTGGCGGCAGCGCGGTTGGGTTGGCCGTTGCAGGAAGTGGTGACGCTGTCCGTGGTCGCCCGGCCGCTGGCGGCGCTGAATGCGCATCTGGCCAGTGGCGTGCGCTTGTTGGTGTTGAGCAATGACGGTCGCAGTCCGGCGTTGATTGCCGCTTTGTTGGCTTCGTGCGGGTTTGGGCCGAGCCGCTTGAGCGTGTTTGAACATTTGGGTGGCGCGGACGAGCGGCGCATCGACGGGCTGGCGGTTGATTGGCAGCACGCGCCAATCGCCGATTTGAATCTGGTTGCCATCGACTGCGTGTCTGACCCGCAGGCTGTGCGCCTGTCACGTCTGGCTGGCCTGCCCGATTCGGCGTTCAAACACGACGGTCAACTGACCAAACGCGATGTACGCGCCATGACCCTCGCCCGCCTCGCGCCGATGCCCGGCGAACTGCTGTGGGACGTGGGCGCCGGCAGTGGCTCCATTGGTATTGAATGGATGCGCGCTCATCCGAGTTGCCGTGCAGTGGCGATTGAAGCGGATGAAGGTCGCCAAGGCCTGATCGAACACAACCGCGACGCCCTGGGCGTGCCGGGCCTGCAACTGGTTCGCGGCAAAGCGCCCGAGGCTTTAAGCGGCCTGGAGGCACCGGACGCCATCTTCATCGGCGGCGGCGTCACCCGCGACGGCGTGCTCGAGACCTGCTGGCAACACCTGCGGCCGGGCGGGCGGCTGGTCGCCAATGCTGTGACCCTGCAAAGCGAAATGACCTTGATGGACTGGCGTGCGCGTTATGGCGGAGAACTGACGCGTATCCATGTCGCCCAGGCCCAGCCGCTGGGCGAATTCGATACGTGGCGACAGGCGCTGCCGATCACGTTGCTGGAAGTGGTCAAGCCGCTATGAAACGCATCCTGTTGTTGGGCGGCGTGACTGAAGCGCTGGCCATTGCCCGTACGTTGGGCCCGGAACATATCTACAGTTTGGCCGGTGTGGGCCGAGTGCCGACTGACCTGATATGCCAAGTGCGGGTGGGCGGTTACGGCGGGCCCGAGGGCTTGGCGCAGTTTGTTCGGAATGAGGGGATTAGCCTGATTCTCGACGCGACCCATCCGTACGCGGCGCAGATCAGCCGCAATGCGGCCGAGGCTGCTCGGTTGAGCAGTGTGCCGTGTTGGGCGTTGCGCCGCCCGGCGTGGCAGCCGCAGGCGCGGGATGATTGGCGGGAAGTCAGTGATTGGGCCTCGTTGATTGAAGCACTCAAGCCCTTCAAGCGCCCGCTGTTCACGTTGGGGCGTGAGCCGTTGCAGCATCTTGATGAGATCCCGCCGGAGCAGTTCTGGACACTGCGTGCGCTGGATGTGTATCCGGGGAATGAGCGGTGTGAAGTGATCGGGGCGCGGGGGCCGTTTTTGATTGAGGATGAGCGCGCGCTGTTCAGGCGCCGTGGGATTGATGTGTTGATCAGCAAGAACAGCGGTAGCACCGCCACAGAACCAAAGCTGGAAGTGGCAAGAGAGCGAGGCGTGCCGGTGCTTGTATTGAAACGCCCCGCTCTGGCTACCGTCGACCGAGAGTTCACCAACGTGCAAGACCTCCTGCAAACACTGCAATCCTTGTAGGCGCTGGCTTGCCAGCGATGAGGCCCGCACGCTCACCGCAAGTCTCAGGGACCTCATCGCCGGCAAGCCGGCGCCTACAGTGAGGACGTGCCGTGTACGCGATCAGCCAGCACCTTCGCCAGCTCAATCAACTGCGCAACGCAGAACAATTTCTCTTGTTTCAAATAACCCGCTAAATGGCCAACCATTTGGCCTTCTCATAAAAGCCGAATCCCCCTACAAACACTTCCGAACCTGCTGGCTGGCTCAGCCAAAAGCCCCCGCCCTAACCTCCCCCCTCGCAGTTTCGCGTCAAATAGCCTCAATGGGGATGCCTGCTTTTACAGTGCATCGCAACTTGCCAGGCTGTATCCCAAGGAATACGATCAGCGATGATTCATTTCAAAAAATCGAAGGAATTTCAGGAGTGGCTAGTTTCATTGCGCTGTAATGCTGCTCGTGCACGTGTGATAACACGGTTAGACAACGCAACATATGGGAATTTTGGAGACTGTGAGTCAGTAGGAAACGGCGTATCAGAAATGCGCATCCACTATGGTCCCGGATACCGAATTTACTTCACGCGCAAGGGCGATGTGGTTTACCTACTGTTGATAGGAGGCGACAAATCAACCCAGAAGCGTGACATCCAACACGCAAAGAAAATTGCAGAAGACTTTGAAAAAAGGAATAACCCATGACTGAATTTACAGATTTCGACGTCGCGGACTACCTCAAGACTCCCGAGGACATGGCAGAGTACCTTGAAGCCTCTTTCGAAGAGGACTCCGGCGACGGCTTGCTGATTCGTTCAGCCCTCAACAACATCGCCCGCGCCCAAGGCATGACCCAAATCGCCCGCGACGCTGGCCTCGGCCGCGAAAGCCTATACAAGGCCCTCTCCGCCACTGGCAATCCCGAATTCGCGACTATCATGAAAGTCATGAAAGCGTTGGGCCTCAAGCTCCACGCCACCGCTATCTGATAGCACTGCGACACCAAACCACATGCCCTGTTTTTACTTATCTCCTACGATCAGGCTAAATACCCCCTGATCGTTTAACCCTACGGATTGTCCGCCATGGCCCGTCAACGCTTCGCAATCGCCTGGATCGCCTGCCTCGCAGTGCTGTTCAACGCCTTTGCCATGCCGATGGCCAGCGCGATGCAACAGTCCCAGGACCCGGTGCAGCAGTTGCTGTGGGGCAGTTTCTGTTCCTCCAATGGCGCTACGCTCAAGACCATCGCCCTGGGCAAGCTGGAGATTCCGGTGCCGCAGCAGGACGATCACTCCACCATGCAGCATTGCTGGTGTTGTTCGGGCTCGGCGCCGTTGGTGGCGTTGCCGGGGCATGTGCCGCAGTTGTATCTCACCCAATTCAGTACCTCCCAGAGCTTGCCGTCGCCCCGGCTGCAAAGCCCGACCCCGCGCCAGCAATGGCCAAGCCTCAACCCCCGCGCCTCTCCAACGGTCTGATTTTCTTCGCAAGTGAACTGCGTTTAGAACCGTTCTGGAGAACTGCCATGCTCAAATCTTCCCTGCTTCTGGCTGCGTTGCTGCTGCCGGTGTTCAGTGCTGCCAATGCCGAGGACTACAAGTCCGGTGACCTAGTGGTCAGCGAACCCTGGTCCCAGGAGTTGCCGCCGAATGCGCCGACTGTCGCTGCCTATTTTGTGATTCATAACACCGGCGAATCCCCGGACCGCCTGCTCAGCGTCGAAACGCCAGTGGCGGAAAAGGCCGAGCTGCATGAACACGTCATGCAGGGCGACCTGATGAAGATGCAGCAAGTGCCCAGCGTCGCCGTACCGGCCAAGGGTGACCTGACCTTCGCGCCCATGGCCTACCACGTGATGCTGCTCGGCCTCAAAGACCGCAGCCTGTTGGCCGACGGCAAGCAATTCCCGCTGACCCTGACCTTCGAAAAAGCCGGCAAGGTCGCGGTGCAAGTGTCGGTACAGAAAGTACCGCCGATGGCCGGCCACGCACACAAGCACCCGCAATAGACTGACACGTAATGGGCGCCCCTCGCGCCAGGCTCTCCCCACACGCCCGCGTAAGGCGCGGCGGTTGGATCAGCCTGTTCGCCATGCTGATGATCTTTATCGGTCCGCTGATTTCCCAAGCGATGCCGATGGACCATCACGCCGGTATGTCGATGGACATGCCGATGGACCACGGCGACTCCCATCACAAGAAAACCCCTGACGAACACCACGCCCTCTGGTCCAAGTGCGGCTATTGCGACCTGCTCTACAGCTGCCCCGCCTTGCCCGGCGGCGTTTCAACCTTCACCCAGAGCAGTCCGCCGCCCGCCAACGCCCTCACCCCCGCCACGCGCCTGGGCCATGCCCGGCAAAGCATCTTCCCCGGCGCCCGCAGCCGCGCGCCGCCCATCGCTTCGTAAGCACTTCACAGCGTTACTTCACCCCGGCCGACTTTAGACAGACAGCCGCAGGCTGCTGGCCGTGTTGTTTACGATTGATTGATGGAATTTGTCATGTCCAGGTTTTCTGCTGACACCCGTTTGGGATGTACTCCCGTGTTCGCCGTTCTGTGCGGCGCACTGCTGGCTCCAATGGCTCATGCCGACGAAAATGAATTGAGCCCCACCGTCATTACCGCGATCGCCCCCAGCTCACCGCTGACCGTGATCACCAACCCGAAAGACCCGCGCCAACCGGTGCCCGCCAGCGATGGCGGCGATTATCTCAAGACCATCCCCGGCTTCGCCCTGGTGCGCAATGGCGGCACCAATGGCGACCCAGTGCTGCGCGGCATGTTCGGCTCGCGCCTGAATATCCTCACCAATGGCAGCATGATGCTTGGCGCCTGCCCGGGCCGCATGGATGCGCCCACCTCGTACATCTCACCGGAAACCTACGACAAACTCACCGTAATCAAAGGCCCGCAGACCGTGCTATGGGGCCCTGGCGCGTCGGCCGGCACCGTGCTGTTCGAGCGTGAGCCTGAGCAATTCGGCGAGCTGGGTACGCGGCTCAACGCTAGCGTGCTGGCCGGTTCCAACGGGCGTTTCGACAAAGTCATTGATGCCGCCGCCGGGGGGCCGCTGGGCTATGTGCGGGTGATCGGCAACCAGGCCCATGCCGACGACTACAAGGACGGCAACAACGACACCGTCGCCTCGCGCTACGACAAATGGAACGGCGACGTAGCTGTAGGCTTCACCCCCGACGCCGACACCCTGCTGGAACTCACTGCCGGCCGTGGCGATGGCGAAGCGCGCTACGCCGGGCGCGGCATGGATGGTTCGCAGTTCCTGCGCGAAAGCCTGGGGCTGCGTTTCGAAAAATCCAACATTGGCGAAGTCCTCGACAAGGTCGAAGCCCAGGTCTACTACAACTACGCCGACCATGTGATGGACAACTACAGCCTGCGCACGCCCTCGGGCACCGGCATGATGGCCGGGCCGATGGCATCCAACGTCGACCGGCGCACCCTCGGCGCGCGCATCAAGGCCACCTGGCGCTGGGCCGATGTGCAGTTGATCAGCGGCCTGGATGCGCAGACCAACGAACACCGCCAGCGCAGCAGCATGGGCATCGATACCTACAAGGACCTGCCACGGGTCAAGGACGCCAACTTCCACAACTATGGTGTGTTTGGCGAACTGACCTGGTACGCCGCCGACCGCGAACGGCTGATCACTGGCGCGCGCCTGGACCGCGCCTCGGCCAAGGATTTCCGGCAGAGCACCGGTTCCGGCATGATGACGCGCCCCAATCCGACGGCTGACAACACCCGCGCGGACACCTTGCCCTCCGGCTTCGTGCGCTATGAACACGACCTGGCCGACAGCCCCACCACCCTCTATGCAGGCCTGGGCCACTCGGAGCGTTTCCCCGACTACTGGGAGCTGTTTTCGCCCAACACCGGCGCGGCCGGCTCGGTGAATGCCTTCGACGGCGTGAAGCCGGAGAAAACCACCCAGCTCGATTTCGGCGCGCAGTACAAAGCCGAAAACTTGGAAGCCTGGGCTTCGGGTTACATCGGTCGGGTGCAGGACTTCATCCTGTTCGACTACCGGCCCGGAATGATGGGCACCACCTCCCAGGCCCGCAACGTCGACGCCCGCATCATGGGCGGCGAACTGGGCGCAGCGTACAAACTGACGAGCAACTGGAAGGCCGACGCCACCCTCGCCTACGCCTGGGGCAAGAACAGCAGCGACGGCAAAGCCCTGCCGCAAATGCCCCCGCTGGACGCACGCCTGGGCCTGACCTACAGCGAGGATGACTGGAGCGCAGGCGCGCTGTGGCGTGCGGTCGCCGCACAAAACCGCATCGACCAGAACAAGGGCAACGTGGTCGGCAAGGACTTCGACAAGAGCGGCGGCTTTGGCGTGTTCTCGCTGAACGCGGCGTATCGCATCAACAAGCACTTCAAGGTCAGTACCGGCGTCGACAACCTGTTCGGCAAGGCCTACGCCGAGCACTTGAACCTGGCCGGCAACGCCGGGTTCGGCTACCCGGCCAGTGACCCGCAGGCCATCAAGGAGCCGGGGCGCACGCTCTGGACCAAAGTTGAGATGAGCTTCTAAAAGCTTCGCAGGCAAGCCAGCTCCCACAGTTTGGAATGCATTTCAAATGTGGGAGCGGGCTTGCTCGCGAAGGCGGCATAACAGACAACAATTTTTAAGCCTTGCGGAGCACCTGATGAACCCCCCAAAACTCTCCTTCTACAACCTGGCCTGGCGCTGGCACTTCTACGCCGGCCTCTTCGTTGCCCCATTCATGGTGCTACTGGCCCTGACCGGCATCATCTACCTGTTCAAACCCCAACTCGACCCACTGATGTACGGCGACCTGCTCAAGGTCCAAACCGCCGAGCACGTCATGAGCGCCGACGAGCAACTGCAACGCGCCAAAACCGCCTACCCCAACGCCGCGATCAGCAAATACCTGCCCCCTGCCGACAGCACCAGCAGCGCGCAATTCGTGATGCACAACGCAGGCCGCGAAGTAACCGTGTTCGTCGATCCCTATCGCGGCACGGTCCTCGGTGAGCAGGACTCGAAATACAACCTGCAAGCCATCGCCCGCGCCCTGCACGGCGAACTGATGATCGGCACCGTCGGCGATCGCCTGGTGGAACTCGCCGCCGGTTGGGGCGTGATGCTGGTGGTGTCGGGCCTGTACCTGTGGTGGCCACGCGGCAAGTCCTCGGCGGGTGTGCTGTGGCCGCGTTTCAACAGTCGTGGCCGGGTGCTTTGGCGCGATATGCATGCGGTCACCGGTTTCTGGGGCGCGTCCTTGTTGCTGGTGATGCTGCTGAGCGGCATGACCTGGACCGGCTTCTGGGGCAAGCAATATGCCGACCTGTGGAACACCTTCCCGGCGACGATGTGGAACAACGTGCCGCAGTCCGATCAGCAGGCACGCGCGCTCAATACGGCCAGCCAACAGACCGTGCCCTGGGCCATGGAAAACACGCCGATGCCGATGTCCGGCGACCATGCCGAACACATGAACCATGGCGCTATGCATTCAGCTCCGGCGGCGCCCACCTTGCGCTTGCAACAAGTGGTCGACCTGGCCAACGCACGCCACGTCGAGCCCGGCTACAGCATCACCTTCCCCACCACCGCCGAAGGTGTATTCACCGTCGCGGTGTTCGCCAACGACCCACGCAACGACGCCACCCTGCACGTGGACCAGTACACCGGCAAGGTGCTGGCCGATGTGCGTTGGGAACATTACAACCTGGTCGCGCGAGCCACCGAGACCGGCGTGATGCTGCACGAAGGCAAGATGTTCGGTTGGGTCAATCAGCTCATCGTGCTGTTGATCTGCCTGATGATTCTGCTCAGCGCCGTCAGCGGCGTGGTCATCTGGTGGAAGCGTCGGCCTCAAGGCGGCCTGGGCGTTCCGCCGCTGCGTCATGACCTGCCAAAGTGGAAAACCGCGATGGTGATCATGCTCGCCCTGGCGATCATTTTTCCTCTTGTTGGCGCGTCTTTGATTGCGGTGTGGGCGCTGGATCGCCTGGTGCTGTCGCGCTTTTTTGCGCAACGTGAATCTGCCTCGGGTTCAGCATGAAATCAGCGAGATGCCCGACGCAGAGGCTTTCTGTAGCCTTGCGTCCGGGCTGTGCCTGGTATGGGTAGACGTGGCTGCGCGCACGCTGATCGCCCCTGAAGACCTGCCCATCGGCGTGACCACGGCGGCGATTGGCGGGGGGTTTTTCATCGGGCTGATGCGCAAGCGCTGACCGCGCCCCGTTGTAGCGCATAGCGATGCACCTGGCACCCCGCCCTGCCATTTGATGGTGCGCAACCCGTGCGCAACACGCGGCGAAGCGACTATTTCGTGCCTTTTCCCGACTAGGCACAGCGCTTGCAATCACCTCCTCGACTTTGTCCCCCTCATAACAATTTTGAGTTCACGGAGATCGCACCATGAAGCGTCGCAGCTTGATCAAGGCTTTCACTCTTTCGGCGTCCATTGCCGCCATGGGCATGACCTGGACGATCCAGGCCGCCGAGACCATCAAGGTCGGCATCCTGCACTCGTTGTCCGGCACCATGGCGATCTCCGAAACCTCGCTCAAAGACATGGCGCTGATGACCATCGACGAGATCAACGCCAAAGGCGGTGTGAACGGCAAGATGCTTGAGCCGGTGGTGGTCGACCCGGCGTCGAACTGGCCGCTGTTCGCGGAAAAGGGCCGGCAATTGCTGACCCAGGACAAAGTCGCGGTGGTGTTCGGTTGCTGGACCTCGGTGTCGCGTAAATCCGTGTTGCCAGTGTTCGAAGAACTCAACGGCCTGCTGTTCTACCCGGTGCAATACGAAGGCGAAGAGATGTCGCCAAACGTGTTCTATACCGGTGCGGCGCCGAACCAGCAGGCGATCCCGGCCGTGGAATACCTGATGAGCGAAGAAGGCGGCGCGGCCAAGCGTTTCTTCCTGTTGGGCACCGACTACGTTTACCCGCGCACCACCAACAAGATCCTGCGTTCGTTCCTGCATGCCAAAGGCGTAGCGGATAAAGATATCGAAGAGGTCTACACCCCGTTCGGCCACGCCGATTACCAGACCATCGTCGCCAACATCAAGAAGTTCTCGGCGGGCGGCAAGACCGCGGTGATCTCCACCGTGAACGGCGACTCCAACGTGCCGTTCTACAAAGAGCTGGCCAACCAAGGACTGAAGGCCACCGACGTACCGGTGGTGGCGTTCTCCGTAGGTGAAGAAGAACTGCGCGGCATCGACACCAAGCCGCTGGTGGGCAACCTCGCCGCCTGGAACTACTTCCAGTCAGTGGAGAACCCGGTGAACAAGAAGTTCGTTGCCGACTGGAAAGCCTACGCCAAGAAACACAACCTGCCAGGTGCCGACAAAGCTGTGACCAACGATCCGATGGAAGCCACCTACGTGGGCATCCACATGTGGGCGCAGGCGGCGGAGAAAGCCAAGTCCACCGACGTCGACAAAGTGCGTGAAGCGCTGGCCGGGCAGACGTTCGCCGCGCCTTCGGGCTTCACCCTGACCATGGACAAGACCAACCACCACCTGCACAAGCCGGTGATGATCGGCGAGATCCAGGCGGATGGGCAGTTCTCGGTAGTGTGGCAGACCCAGGAACCGATCCGGGCACAGCCGTGGAGCCCGTACATCCCGGGCAATGACAAGAAGCCGGACTATGCGGTGAAGAGTAACTAAGCCCCACCGAAGCCCAGATGTCGGGCGCGGTCAATGTGGGAGCTGGCTTGCCTGCGATGCAAACAACTCGGTGTACCTGACACACCGCAGCGATGCCATCGCAGGCAAGCCAGCTCCCACACAGAGCCAGTGCCCACACCGTCCGTGCATGATCAGGACATTTTGTTATGCCCACTGCCTTTTACCGCTTCATCCTTATGGCCCTGCTGTTGCTGCCTTTCGCGGCACACGCCAGCGATGCCGAAGACTTCCTGGCTGCCAACCCCAGCCAACAAGCGAAGCTGCTCCAGGACTGGGCCACCCAGCCCGACCCAGCACGCATCGAGTTGGTGGACGCCCTTGAACAAGGCCAACTCACGCTCAACGGTGAAACCAAAACCGTGCGCCTGAACAACCGCCTGCGCAGCCTGATCGACAACGTCCAAGCCAGCCAGCAACTGCTCGCCGCCGACCCCAAGGTGCGCCTGGCCGCAGCGGTGACCCTGCAAAAAAGCGCACAACCGGCGCAACTGAAATTCCTCGATCAGCAGGTCGCCGCCGAGACCAACGAGGACGTGCACACCGCCCTCAGCCTGGCCCTGGCCAACCTGCAACTGGTCGACCCCGACCCCGTCGTTCGTCTTGCCGCCGTACGCCTGTTGGGCAGCACCGGTGATCCACTGGCGCGCACGCGTCTTGAGGCGCTGCTCGCCCCCGGTGTCGAAACCGATGCCGCCGTGCACACCGCCGCCGAAACCAGCCTGGCCCAAGTCAAACGCAAGTTGATGCTCGGTGAAATCCTCGGGCAAGCCTTCAGCGGCATGTCCCTTGGTTCGATTTTGCTGCTGGCAGCCCTGGGTTTGGCGATCACCTTCGGCCTGCTCGGTGTGATCAACATGGCCCACGGCGAGATGCTGATGCTCGGCGCCTACTCCACGTATGTGGTGCAACTGCTGATGCAGCGTTACGTGCCGCAAGCCATCGAGTTCTACCCGCTGATCGCCTTGCCCGTGGCGTTTTTTGTCACCGCCGCCATCGGTATGGCCCTTGAGCGCACGGTGATTCGCCACCTCTACGGTCGGCCACTGGAAACGTTGCTCGCCACCTGGGGCATCAGCCTGATGCTGATCCAGCTTGTCCGATTGCTGTTCGGTGCGCAGAACGTCGAAGTGTCCAACCCGGAATGGTTGTCCGGTGGCATTCAAGTGCTGCCCAACCTGGTGCTGCCGTACAACCGCATCGTGATCATCGCCTTCGCGCTGTGTGTGGTGGTGCTGACGTGGCTGCTGCTGAACAAGACCCGCTTGGGCCTCAACGTGCGTGCCGTCACCCAGAACCGCAACATGGCGGCCTGCTGCGGCGTGCCCACCGGACGTGTGGACATGCTCGCGTTTGGCCTGGGCTCCGGTATTGCAGGTTTGGGCGGCGTGGCGCTGAGCCAGATCGGCAACGTCGGCCCAGACCTCGGCCAGAGCTACATCATCGATTCCTTCCTAGTGGTCGTACTTGGCGGTGTAGGCCAGTTGGCCGGTAGCGTCATGGCCGCCTTTGGCCTAGGCATCGCCAACAAGATCCTGGAACCGCAGATCGGCGCCGTACTCGGCAAGATCCTGATCCTCGCGCTGATCATTCTGTTTATCCAGAAACGCCCGCAGGGACTCTTCGCACTGAAAGGACGGGTGATCGACTGATGAACCAACCATTGATGCTGACGGCCACGCAAAAGGCTGGCCCTAAGGTGACGATTGCGGTGGGCGTGGTGATTCTCGCGCTGCTGCTGGCGTTGCCATTATGTTCACTGCTGTCACCGGAAAACCCGTTGCATGTGTCGGCCTACACCCTGACCCTGGTGGGCAAGATCCTCTGCTACGCCATCGTCGCCCTGGCGCTGGATCTGGTGTGGGGCTACGCCGGGATGTTGTCCCTCGGCCACGGCCTTTTCTTCGCCCTCGGTGGCTACGCGATGGGCATGTACCTGATGCGCCAGGCCTCCGGCGACGAGTTGCCGGCGTTCATGACCTTCCTGTCGTGGACCGAATTGCCCTGGTATTGGGTCGGCACCCAGCACTTCCTCTGGGCGCTGTGCCTGGTGGTGTTGGCGCCAGGCTTGCTGGCGCTGGTGTTCGGCTTCTTTGCCTTCCGCTCGCGTATCAAGGGCGTGTATTTCTCGATCATGACCCAGGCCCTGACCTTTGCCGGGATGCTGCTGTTCTTTCGTAACGAGACCGGCTTTGGCGGCAATAACGGCTTCACCAATTTCCGCAGCATCCTCGGCTTCGGCATTACCGAGCCTGGCACACGGGCGGTGTTGTTTGTGGCCACGGTGCTGTTGTTGGTGGCGAGCCTGTTCATCGGCTGGCGCCTGGCGCGCAGCAAGTTCGGCCGAGTGCTGACCGCCCTGCGTGATGCGGAAAACCGCCTGATGTTCTGCGGCTACGATCCGCGCGGCTTCAAGCTGTTCGTATGGGTACTGAGCGCGGTGCTATGTGGCTTGGCAGGTGCGTTGTACGTGCCGCAGGTGGGCATCATCAACCCCAGCGAAATGTCACCGACCAACTCCATCGAAGCCGCCGTGTGGGTTGCTCTTGGCGGGCGCGGGACCTTGATCGGCCCGCTGCTCGGCGCTGGCGTGGTCAATGGCATGAAGAGCTGGTTCACCGTGGCCTTTCCGGAATACTGGCTGTTCTTTCTCGGCGCGCTGTTCATCATCGTCACCCTGTACCTGCCCAAGGGCGTCATCGGCCTGCTGAAGAAATGAGGAACGTCATGCTTGAACCTATTTTCGATGCAGGCGCCGGCCGCGATGCCATCGGCCTCGGCCAAGTGGCCGGCAAGGGCCTGAACACGCGCCATGGCACCATCCTGACCCTGGAAGATATCAGCGTCAGCTTTGATGGCTTCAAGGCGCTCAACAACCTGAACCTCTATATCGGCGTCGGTGAACTGCGCTGCATCATCGGGCCCAACGGCGCGGGCAAGACCACGCTGATGGACGTGATTACCGGCAAGACCCGGCCCAGCCACGGCACCGCCTGGTTTGGTGAAAACCTGGACCTGACCCGCCTGAGCGAAGTGCAGATCGCCCAAGCCGGCATCGGCCGCAAGTTCCAGAAACCCACCGTGTTCGAAGCCCTGAGCGTGTTCGAAAACCTGGAGCTGGCGCAGAAGACCGACAAATCCGTGTGGGCCAGCCTGCGCGCACGCTTGAGTGGCGAGCAGAAAGACCGTATCGACGAAGTGCTCGACACCATCCGCCTGACCGCCTCTGCAGAGCGTCAGGCCGGGTTGCTGTCCCACGGTCAGAAGCAGTTCCTGGAAATCGGCATGCTGCTGATGCAGGACCCGCAACTGTTGCTGCTGGATGAACCGGTGGCGGGCATGACCGACGCCGAAACCGAATTCACCGCCGAACTGTTCAAACGCCTGGCGGGCAAGCACTCGCTGATGGTGGTGGAACACGACATGGGGTTTGTCGGCACGATTGCCGACCACGTCACCGTGTTGCACCAGGGCAGCGTGCTGGCCGAAGGGTCGCTGGAACAGGTGCAGGAAAATGAGCGGGTGATCGAAGTCTATCTCGGTCGCTGAGGAGAGCTGAACATGCTGCAAGTCGACAAGTTGCACCAATACTACGGCGGTAGCCACATCCTGCGCGGGCTGTCGTTTGACGTGAAGATCGGCGAAGTCACCTGCCTGCTCGGACGTAACGGCGTGGGCAAGACCACCTTGCTCAAATGCCTGATGGGTTTGCTTCCAGCCAAAGAAGGTGCGGTGAATTGGGAAGGCAAAACCATCACCGGGTTCAAGCCGCACCAGCGTGTGCATGCCGGCATCGCCTACGTGCCACAGGGCCGGGAGATTTTCGGGCGGCTGACGGTGGAAGAAAACCTGCTGATGGGGCTCTCGCGCTTCCCCGGCTCGCAAGCCAAGGAAGTGCCCGAGTTCATCTACGAGCTGTTCCCGGTGTTGCTGCAGATGAAACACCGACGTGGCGGTGACCTGTCCGGCGGGCAGCAGCAACAGCTTGCGATCGGCCGCGCGCTGGCCAGTCGACCGCGACTGCTGATCCTCGATGAACCCACCGAAGGCATCCAGCCGTCGGTGATCAAGGAGATCGGTGCGGTGATCAAGAAGCTGGCGGAGCGCGGCGATATGGCGATCCTGTTGGTAGAGCAGTTTTACGACTTTGCCGCCGAACTGGCCGACCAATACCTGGTGATGTCCCGTGGTGAAATCGTGCAGCAGGGCCGTGGTGAAAATATGGAAAGCGAAGGTGTGCGCGGCTTGGTAACCATCTAATCTGTAGCCTCCTAACGATAAACACTCTGCCATGAACCTGCCCGTTACTCCTGCCCTGTTCACCCCCAGCTGGCACGCCGAGCTGGAACTCGGCTATGCGCGCTTCGGCGACACCACGCGGCCGGTGATGCGCCGCCACCTCGGCCCGCTGCGCGTGCAAAAACACCTGTACGCCGAAGGCCCCGAGGTGTGCCAGCACATCATCGTGCACCCGCCCGGAGGCATTGCCGGCGGTGATCGCCTGGACATCAGCGCCCACGTCGGCGCCGGTGCCTGGGCGCAACTGACCAGCCCCGGCGCCGCCAAGTGGTATCGCGCCAGCGGGCCGGCTTTTCAACAGCTCGACCTGACAGTGGAAGCCGGCGCCACGCTGGAATGGCTGCCCCAGGAAACCATCGTGTTCAGCGCGGCCCAGGCCGAACTCACTACGCGTATCGATCTGCAGGGTGATGCGCGGTTGTTCTACTGGGACGTGGTCGCTCTAGGTCGCCCCGCCAGCGGCGAGCGCTTCGACCTGGGCCATTTTCAATCGCACCTGGATATCCGCCGCGACGGCCAGTTGCTCTGGCATGAGCGCCAGCGCATTGTGGGCGCCGACGGTTTGCTCGATTCGCCCATCGGCCTGGACGGGCAACCGGTGTTTGCCACGTTGCTGCTGACGGGCGATATCGACACTGAATTACTCGAAACCTGCCGCGCCCTGCCACACGCGGTGCGCGGTGACCTGACCCAATTGCCGGGCTTGCTGATCGCCCGCTGCCTGGCCAGCGAGGCGCTGCATGCTCGCGCTTGGCTGATCGATTTATGGCGCCTGTTACGCCCCGCAGTACTGGGCCGTGAAGCCGTCCCCCCCCGAATCTGGAGCACTTGAACCATGGACCTGACCCCACGGGAAAAAGACAAACTGCTGATCTTCACCGCAGGCCTTGTGGCCGAACGCCGCCTCGCACGCGGGGTGAAGCTCAACTACCCGGAAACCATCGCCTACATCTCCGCCGCCTTGATGGAAGGCGCTCGCGATGGCCGCACCGTGGCCGACTTGATGCACTTCGGCACCACCCTGCTCAGCCGCGAACAAGTGATGGAAGGAATCCCGGAAATGATCCCGGATATCCAGGTGGAAGCCACCTTCCCCGACGGCACCAAGCTGGTCACCGTGCACCAACCGATTGCGTGAGGTCTGATAATGATTCGTGACGCAACCCAAAACGATTTGCCGGCGATCCGCGATATCTACAACGACGCGGTGCTGAACACCACGGCGATCTGGAACGAACAACCGGTGGACCTGGGCAACCGCCAGGCCTGGTTCAGTGCGCGGCATGCCCAGGGTTATCCGGTCCTCGTCTCGGTGGAAAACGGTGAAGTCACCGGCTACGCCTCGTTTGGCGATTGGCGCCCGTTCGAAGGCTTCCGCTACAGCGTGGAGCACTCGGTGTACGTGCGCAGCGACCAGCGCGGCAAAGGCGTGGGCCCGCGCCTGATGGAAGCCCTGATCGAACGCGCACGTGGCTGTGGCAAACACGTCATGGTCGCTGCCATCGAAAGTGGCAACCAGGCCTCAATCCGCTTGCATGAACGCCAAGGCTTCATCACCACCGGGCAAATGCCCCAAGTAGGCATCAAGTTTGGCCGCTGGCTGGACCTGACCTTTATGCAACTGACCTTGAACCCGGGCGCCGAACCGCCCAAGGAGTGACGTCGATGAACGCCGCGCAACTGCGTCGAGTCAATGCGGAAAGTTTTGCCCATTACCGTCTGGGCTTGATCGAGCTGTTGCTGGACGCGGTCAAGCATGGCGCCTCTGTTGGTTTCATGGCCGACTTCGACGAGGCCCAGGCCCGCGAGTATCTGCGCGGCGTGCAGGCCAGCATCGAAGACGCCAGCCTGCTGCTATGGGTGGTGGTGCGTGATGAACAAGTGATCGCCAGTGTGCAGTTAGCACTGTGCCAGAAAGCCAACGGCCTCAACCGCGCCGAAGTGCAGAAGCTGCTAGTGCACAGCAGCGCACGACGCCATGGCCTCGGCCAGCAATTGATGAACACCCTGGAACTCGCCGCCCGCCAGCACAAGCGCGGTTTGTTGTACCTGGACACCGAAGCCGGCTCACCCGCCGAAGCCTTCTACCAGTCGCTGCGTTACACCAAGATCGGCGAATTGCCTGACTACTGCCAAAGCCCGGACGGGCGCTACAGCCCGACCGCCATCTACTTCAAGACCCTGGGGCAACCTGCATGATTCCTGGTGAATATCAGATCCAGCCTGGCGACATCGAACTGAATGTCGGCCGCCGTACCGTCACCCTCAGCGTGGCCAACAGCGGCGACCGGCCGATCCAGGTGGGCTCGCACTACCATTTTTTCGAGACCAATGACGCGCTGACGTTTGATCGTGCGGCGAGCCGTGGCATGCGTTTGAACATTCCGGCGGGGACGGCAGTGCGATTTGAGCCGGGGCAAAGCCGTGAGATTGAGTTGGTCGATTTGAGCGGGGGCAGGCGGGTATTCGGCTTTGCCGGGAGAGTCATGGGCGACCTTTAGGGCCTCTTCGCAGGCAAGCCAGCTCCCACAGGGGAACGCATTTCAGCTGTGGGAGCTGGCTTGCCTGCGAAAGCGATCTCACATTCAACAGATTCTTTTCAGGGCACACACATGAAAATCACCCGTCAAGCCTACGCCGACATGTACGGCCCCACCGTCGGTGACAAGGTCCGCCTGGCCGACACCGAACTGTTTGTCGAGGTCGAACAGGACTTCACGGTCTACGGCGAAGAAGTCAAATTCGGCGGCGGTAAAGTCATCCGTGATGGCCAGGGCCAAAGCCAGTTGCTCGCCCGTGACGTGGTCGACACGCTGATCACCAACGCGCTGATCATCGACCACTGGGGCATCGTCAAAGCCGATGTCGGCCTGAAGAACGGCCGCATCCACGCCATCGGCAAAGCGGGCAACCCGGACATCCAGCCCGGTGTGACCATGGCCATCGGCGCCAGCACCGAAGTGATCGCGGGCGAAGGCATGATCCTCACCGCCGGCGGCATCGACAGCCACGTGCACTTCATCTGCCCGCAGCAAATCGAAGAGGCGCTGACCAGTGGCGTGACCACCATGATCGGCGGCGGCACCGGCCCGGCCACCGGTACCAACGCCACCACTTGCACATCCGGCCCATGGCATCTGGCGCGCATGCTGCAGGCCAGCGATTCGTTCCCGATGAACATCGGCTTCACCGGCAAGGGCAACGCGAGCTTGCCGGAGCCGTTGATAGAGCAGGTCAAGGCTGGCGCCATCGGGTTGAAGCTACACGAAGACTGGGGCACCACGCCCGCGAGCATCGACAATTGCCTGAGCGTTGCCGATGAATACGACGTTCAGGTGGCGATCCACAGCGACACCCTCAACGAATCGGGCTTCGTCGAAACCACCCTCGCCGCGCTCAAGGGCCGCACCATCCACACCTATCACACCGAAGGGGCCGGTGGCGGCCACGCGCCGGACATCATCAAGGCCTGCGGCTTTGCCAACGTGTTGCCCAGCTCCACCAACCCGACCCGGCCATTCACCCGCAACACCATCGACGAACACCTCGACATGCTGATGGTCTGCCATCACCTCGACCCGAGCATTGCCGAGGACGTGGCCTTCGCCGAAAGCCGCATCCGCCGCGAGACCATCGCCGCTGAAGACATCCTGCACGACCTCGGCGCGTTCTCGATGATCAGCTCCGACAGCCAGGCCATGGGCCGCGTCGGCGAGGTGATCACGCGCACTTGGCAGACCGCGGACAAGATGAAAAAGCAGCGCGGCCCGCTGCCGGGTGACGGCCCGGGCAACGACAACTTCCGCGCCAAACGCTACATCGCCAAGTACACCATCAACCCGGCGATCACCCACGGTGTGAGTCACATTGTCGGCTCCATCGAAGTCGGAAAATGGGCCGACCTGGTGCTCTGGCGCCCGGCGTTTTTCGGCATCAAACCGACCCTGATCCTCAAGGGCGGCGCGATTGCCTCAAGCCTGATGGGCGACGCCAACGCCTCGATCCCGACGCCGCAACCGGTGCACTATCGCCCGATGTTCGCCAGCTTCGGCAGCTCGCTGCACGCCACCAGCCTGACCTTTATCAGCCAGGCCGCCCAGGACGCCGGATTGCCCGAGGCCCTGGGTTTGAAAAAGCAGATCGCTGTGGTCAAGGGTTGTCGCAACGTGCAGAAAACCGACTTGATCCACAACGATTACCTCCCGGATATCGAAGTCGATCCACAGACCTATCAGGTCAAGGCTGACGGCGTTTTACTGTGGTGCGAGCCAGCCGAGGTGTTGCCGATGGCTCAACGTTACTTCCTGTTCTGATGCTTCTATTGGCGCGCAGGCACCTGGTATACCCGGTGCCTGCGCTCAACCGCCATCAACTGGCGGGTTCAACGGTGAAAGGGATTTCCACCCGTCGCAATTTCGCCCGATCAATCGCCTGGCCAGTGATCGTCTTGAGCATTGCTTTCATCTCATCCTCAATCACTTTCACATCGGCAACGTACTCGTCTTCGGTCATGACGGTACCCGGGGCATACGCGCTCTCCGGTTTTTTCAATTCAGAACCCAGCACCCTGATTTCAATCTTCAACTGTTCCTTTTGCTCGAAGGAAAGCTCGGTGCCTCGCGCGCGCTCCTCCAGCGCCATATAGAACTCGGTAGTGAGATCCAGCCGGCGCCTGAAACCTTTGAACGTGCTGCGATTGGAGCCTTCAACGTAGGATGTCCAGAACGGTTGATCGAGGAGCACGTCATCCAGCAAATCCCCAGCTTCAAGGTCCAGCACGCGTTGATAGGCAGCATCGATCATTGCCTTATCAACCCCGGCGATTCCTCTGAATTGCATCTTGCGGAACTGCCAGGGCAAGTCCAGCCGTTCTGCCAGATCGGTCATGAACGCCATATGCACCTCGACTTCGTCGATGGTCCCCTGGACCTCGCCGCCAGCAGCGACTCGCCTGAACTCCTCACCCTGCTCCAGGCGCTCGGCGACCGTCTTGTGGGCGATCCTGGTCAATTCGTCCAGCCGCCCCTTACCCCGCGCCAGCGTGGCTAGCTCGGTTTCCACCAGGCCGGGATTGGCTAACCCATACGCCTCATGAATCAGCACCTCCATGCCCATGGCGTTGAACAACTGCGCACCGGCATCAACACACGAAGTGCCGGGTTCAGCCATGGTGAACAACTTCAAGCGCAACTCCGTGTTCTCGGCCATGGCTTCGAGCATTCGCCACACCTTAGCAGTCAGGTCGACCCGGTAAAGCGTGTCATTGACGTAATGGGACGATTGGGTCAGTTTGCGGATCTCGTTGAAAAACTGAACCGATCCGGTCTCGTCCTCGACGCTGTTCCAGACCTTCTGCCGGGAGTACCACTCGCGTCGAGACAAGCCCTCCTCCCAGTCGAGGCTATCGCGCATCCCACGCGGAGGATAAGGTCGATCGGGGTCGAGGCCGACGGACTGGATGTAATCGCGCAACGTCCGCAAATTGTCTGCTGAAAGAAATTCCGGAACACGGCTCACCACGGTTCGCGCCAGCAATTCCGCTTCGGCCGATCCACGGGTGACTGCGGGAATGTCGGTGAGCACGTTGCACTGCAAATCCAGGTAAAAATGCCGAAACCGCGGTTGCGCAAACAATCCACTCGGCCAGCTTCGAATGTGTGTGTCAGCCAATAGAAGCGTATGCAACATGCTCATCCTGCTTATATCTGGGGGGGTTCTCAATGGGTTACCCACCAGGTCCAGCCTCTTGAGCCGTGTGAGCACTGCCAGGTCGGCGATACCTCGCGCATCCAGCACAATCTGGTTACCGCGCAGGTTCAAGTCGGTCAAGGCACGCATGCGCCCGAGTGCATTCGGAATGCGCGTGAGCGAATTGCCGTTGGCGCTCAGCGAGCGCAAACGAGGGAAATGATCAAGGAATGAAATGTGTATCTCGGACAATTCGGTGCTGCTCACATCCAGCCGGGTGACGTGATCGAAATTGCCTTCCAGAGTAGGCATGGTGTTCAGGTGCCGTCCCAGCGGGACATTGTGTAAATCCAGCACCGAGCCCTGCAGGTTGCCGAACGCATCCACGTCGCGCGGACCGCTGTGCTGCCAGCATTCGCGCACAGCCTTGTATAACGCATTGCGCGACTGCCATTCCGCAACCCCGGCTGGCGAGTAGCGGAACGATTCGGTCGGCGAGCTTAACCAGCGTTGGAAATTCGCGTTGAGCCTATTGAATTCCGCCTCCAGCGCACTTACCCGCTGCTCAATACCGGCATCACTTCCACCCGCCTGCAGATAGGCCAGGGCCTCTAACTCTGACCATCCAGGACGCACGACGCGCACTCGCTCTTGGGGTGTCAATTGCGCAGTGACTCGACGCAGCCCGTGAGAAATCCCGCGCATGCCGCCTCGCAGGCGCATGGTGAGCGGGTCATAGTGCGGCTTGCGCACCGGATTATCAGCCAGCAAGGCAGTGAACCTGTCTCGCGCAAACGGGCCTTGGAGAACGGCCTGTTTGAGCGTGGCGCCCTGGTTGATCTGATAGCCCAGCGCATCTCGCTCGGCATCGGGCAGGGCATGCAATACGGACACGTAGAGATCGTTGGGGCTATTGAGGTGCAAGTCATCGGCGTCGCGGGCTTCGTACTTTCCACTTTTGCTGACGATCACCCGGCGAATGTCAGCATCTACTGGGCCGATGCTATTGCTCAACTGGCCGTCGAACGAAGATTCACGGATTTCAATCCGGACATTTTCCGGCCAGTTGGGTAACGCCTGCAGCGAATGCAACGCCAGCAGCTCGGTGTCCGCGCTGTAGGCCACATCGAGAAACAACCCCTCATATGCGCGTGCAACTCGTGACGTCAGCACGGCCGCTCGCGCCCGTTCCCGTAACGCCAGCGGGATGTGTGCAGAGTCGGTAATCTTCGGCAAATCCCTTGGTGCGACGTCCGCCAGCAACTCCTCGGCAGCGGCCGTGGAAAGCCCGCTGAATGCATCCTGCAACACCACTGCCTGCGGCGAGCCGGTCTGCCGTCCCGCACGGGTGAGCGCATAAAACAAGGAGTCGCTTTGCAGCTTCGCCTGCTCGGCCAGCTTGTTTTTCAGTGCATCAATACGCACGGGCTGTTCTCTTGAAATGCCCTGCCCAAACATGGCGTGGATTTCCGTTTCACTCATAAACTTCACCGCGAATTCAGGCAGTTTCCCTGCACGAATGTCGGCGCGAGTGATCTTCAGGGTGTTCGCTGGCGATGCGTCGAGGCTACCAAACTTCATCGAGGCGCCCCAATGTTCGGTGCCTTCAAATAATTCGATGCTGGTGCGCGCAGGGCATCTTGGCAGCTCAAGCAGCAAGCGCGGCATCTGCTCAACAAAGGCCTGCGGCACCTGGTCGAGTTTGATCTGCCCCGGCAGCTTGCCTACCTCGGCCCACACCTTAAAGCGCTCGAGGGTGTCGAGCAAAACTGCAGGCGGTGGCTGGTTGACCACATGCAGCCTGCGCAACTCCTCCTCGCCCACACCGCCAGCCACGCGAACCTGCTCCAGCGTCGCATCGGAAAGACCTTCCGTCATCGGTCCAAGTCGGCGCATGAGAGTAGGCTTGTCCCACTCGAGCGGACGGTCGAGTTCAGTCTTCCAGCCGCCGGCCCCGTTGTGTTCGAGTTTGGGCTGATAGGCTTTCGGTCGGCTCGGATGCGGCACGCATGACTGGCCCGTGCGCGGATCATCGCGCACCTCGAAATGCCGGCCGTCATGTTTGAGGATGTCTTTGTTGCTGTGCCGGAACAGGCCCTGCTCATTGGGTTTCGCGTCGGTGGCCAAGGCAATGTCATGGGCATAGGGCGCCAGGTTCTTGTTCCACAGGCGCATGCTGCCATCGGGCAGTTGAACCGGTTTCAGGTTGTCGATAAGCGAGGATGGCTTGACCGGGGTGGCTGCGCCACCCGGCAGGATGTGCCCTGCCATCATCAGCGCCAACTGCGCCGCATTGATCATGACCCCGACCAGATGGGCCGCAGCCTCTTCCTTGTCGCCCTTGCTCCACTCCTCTATACCCTCCATGGTTTCGAGGAGCATTTGCCCCACCATGACGGCCAGCAGCGGTCCGGCCAGGCCAGGAACGAGCATGGCGCCGAAATTGAACACGTTCCAACCGATATTCAGGTAGGTGGTCAGCCGGTTCCAGCGCGTGGCAGCGTCTTCATCGTCAGTCAGCACCGCGATCTGCCGTGCGTCCGCTATCGCCTTTTCCCTGCGCCAGCGACCTATTCGCGGCCACAAATCGCCGGGGATGACGTTGGTGATAGGTTCGGCGTTGGGATTTTCGACGGCGGTTTCACGCCACCAGGGGCCCATGTCCAATGGGCCACGGGCAGTCCAAGTATAGGTCGTGAGGCGCTCACGCACGCGGGCAAAGAACCGGCCCTTGTCTTTGTGCGCAATAAATCGACTAAAAAACTCCTGGTAACTCGGCGAACGCAGTTGGCCCAGCAATACCTTCATGAAGTCCGCGAGGGAGTCATACTCTTTGATGGGGTGATCAGGGTCATCGGGTACATAAACCAGTAATGTGCCGTCCAGACGGCTCTGCTCGTAAAGATCATTGCGTTTCATCATGGCTTCGACCAAGCCCTTGGGCCCATTGGCGAAGAACGCCTTCAACAACTTGAATTGGTCAAATTCCTGTCCTGGCAACAGGGTCAGGCGTCGCGACCACTCCATCAGCGTTCGCTGGTGCTGCGGCACCAAGCTGTCATAAAGCCGTTTGACTTCGGAAGGGTCCGCAACGGCGCTGAACAATACAACTCCCGAGACGTTAAAACCCATCAGCGAGAGCCTATGGCAATGCAAAGGACGATTACCCAATAGCACGCCCTGATTACCTTGGTGGATCTGCAACAGTTTTGCCCAACTTGCTGAAGAAACGTCTTTCTTCAAGTAGGCAATGAAAGCCGATTCTTTGAAGGCGGCTTTTTCAATATCCATTTCTTGTTTGGCGACCGCCGACATAGCGGCTGCCTGCTCGGGCATCAACAAGGCCTTTATATGCGTTTGATACTGCGCCCCCAGATCGAGCTTACGACACAAGGTCGCAAATTCTTCGACGGTCAACTCATGGCGCTGCAACGCGTTGGTGCTGTCGACGGTGAAGATGCCGGAACCATCACGAAACGCCCCTGCCAACGTTTCTGGCTGCTCAAAGTTGTGCAGTGCAGCTTCCAGTAATGAAGATTGCCGCAACCGGCTGGCGTTGTTATCGATGCCGGGAAACAGAGTGGCCGGGATGTACAACCGAATCACGGTCGTATTGACGTCCAGTTCCAGCTGGAATTCGTCTTTCAGTGCGGCAACGAGCAACGGCTCGGCAAAAGCATTGATGTCCTGCTGCACGTTCTCCAGCGTTTTTTGCAGCGGGTCTCAGTCCCTTCAGCACCGGTACTGGCCCGTAGTTTTCCGGTGACCGAACCCTCTCGAACTTCAATACGCAAATCAGCTGGCCAGCCAGAGAGTTTCTTCAGCGAATTAAGCACGAGCGTCTCTGTATCCGGGTTGATCAACCCGTCCAGATAAAGCCCCTCGTAGGCACGCGCCAGACGCACTTCACGCTGGGCGATCCGCAAGGCCTCCGCCAATTTGAGCGGTATGGGCTTGGTCTGCAGCCTGTCGGCGAAGTCCCATTTGGCCATTTGTTGCCGTTCAGCGCTGCCGGCCTCTCGCAGAAGCGCTTTGATCACGTTCATAGGCACACCGCGAAAGCGTGCCCAAAGCAAATTGGCCCGAGGGTCGCTGACGTCGGTATCGCCCCTGTAAAAATCATTGAGTAGCGGAGCTTTACGGCGTGCGGCAACCTTGGCAATGGTCGCGCGTAGTTTTGCAACACGCGCGTCGAGCAGGCCGCGCGGGGTTCCAGGCGCTTGCTCAAGTAGCGTATTGGTTTCGCTCTCATCCAGGGCTTCCAGAAGCGTCGGCAGCAGTTCACCATTGCGCACCTGCAAATCATGGATCTGCACGGTACGTATTTCGCTCTGTGGACTGTGCGAGCTGGAATATCTCCAGAGTGTCTTGGCCTGTTCGTCGATCACTCGCAGCGAGACCCGTTCCGGCCACTTGCCGTAACGCGTCATGACATGCAGTTGATTGATCGAGTGGTCCTGAGTAGATAAGGTCGAGGAATCATCCTCCATGGCGGCGATGAACGTTTCGACCCGTTTGTACGCGTCGAAGCGACTGATCGTATCGGCCAGCAGTGGCCCTGGCGGCTCGTTCTCGACATGCATTCTGCGCAACACGTCTTCAGAGGTGTCGCTGACATGGCGAATCTGCTCCAATTCGGTATTGCTGAACTCACTGACTGAATGCCCAAGGCGCTGCATCAACTGGGGTCCCTCCCAGGTTCGCGGCTGTTCCAATTCATGATTCCAGGCACCGGAGCCGTTGGTGTTCAGCTCGGGGGCGTAAGCATCGGGCCGCGTGGGGTGCTGCATCCGATACCTGCCCGTGGCCACGTCTTCCTGCACGGCGTAGTGATTGCCGTCCAGCGGCAGAACATCTCGCCCATCAAAGCGATGAAGGCCCTGTGCGTTGGGCCGGGAGCCTTCCGGCAACGTCATGTCCAACTGATAGGGCTTGAGGTCCGGCTTCCACAAACGTGTTTTGCCACTGGGGAGCACGACGGCTTTGAGCTCTTCGATAAAAGGTGAAACCGCGAAATGGAATACTGGCGCCAACGCCAACACGGTTGCCAGATTCTCCACGACATCAGTGATATGCGCCCAGCCTGCCTCCCTGTCACCCCGGCTCAACTCACGGACACCTTCAATCGTCTCGGACAACAATTGGTTTGCGGTGATCAACAACATCGCGGCGCCTGCGGGCGGCACAAAGAACGCGGCAATACCCACGATGAACAGGCCGATGTTCAGATAATTGGAGAGTCGGCGCTCGCGAGTGAGGTTGTCCTCGGCAGCCGTAGACACAGCCAGCACCTGGGCGTTCTCGAGGATACGTCGGCGGTGCTGCAGGTACATTTCAAACCAGATGCCGGACATACCCAGCCACTGCTTTTTGAACGACATCTCCAGGTGCAGGTCGATGTTTTCCAGGGGATCGCGCCGCCAGTGCCGGTCAACCAAAGGACCGACCAATCTGTCGGCCGGATTAAGGAACTTCTGATAATTTCGCAGGCCGGCGATCCAATAGGCACCGGACGGGAAGTCTTTTGCTTTCTCGGTGAAACGAAGAAAAAACCGGCCGCGGTCCTTTTCCGACACGAAGCGGCTGAAAAACCGCTGGTAGTCGGTGAGCACATCCCGGCCACTGTCGATCTTGCTCCCCTGGGGCCGGTACAGCAGTTTATGGGTAAGTTCCTCTTCAAACTCGGCAAATGACGCGTACTGTTTGACCGGATGTTCGGGTTCGTCCGGAATATAAACAATGACATAGCCGCCGTCGTAGCGATCCTTGTGCGTGGGGAAAAACAGCGCGCACTCGGCAACGTCATATCCCATCAATTTTATTGGACTATAACTGATCAATCGGCCTATAGCGCTATCTTCGACCTTGGACTTATCGCTGATCAACTCGACCAATAAATCATAATGTTTGCGCTCAATGTCCTTTTTCAGCAAGGCGGCAAACGCGGCGGCCTTCAGGGCTGCTTTTTTATTTTTGGTAAAGGGCTCACGCCCCAGCTCAAATCTCCCGCCGGGGCCATAGAGCTTATCTTTTATAAATTTCTCATATTGTCCACCGATGTCCAGCTTGCGACAAAGGGCAACGAACGCCTCCACCGTCATCGGCGCGGGTCGGATGACATCGAAGTGCCCCCGCGCATCGGGCTCGGTTATAAATAACGACTCGCCGTCGAAGTAACCCGCCTCAGCTTCAAAGGCTTCGAAATTATGCAAAGCCGCCTGTAGCAAGGAAAAAGTCCTGCTACGAAAGTCGCCCGTTTGGACGCCTGTCGGAAGGCCGAAAAACTTATACTCCACTGGGTAATACAGGCGCAGCCAGGTAGTGTCGACATCCAGCTCGACGCCTGCTTCGGCCAAGGCTGCGGTTAATTTTGGTTTAGCGTAGGCGGTGATGTCCTGCACGTCCCCGAGAAACTTTTCCCATTCATTTTGCGCATGACAGTCAGCCTCCAATAACTGTTTTAACTGCTCCTGTTCCTCAGTCGAACATTTTTCATACCAGTCTGGAAGGTCAGGTTTGGTGTCTTTAAGCACTTTACGCCGCACGGGTGAAGCGCCAATTAGGCAGCCTGGGATGATGTTTTTAATTAAGTCAAAATGAATACCCTTATCGTTATTCTCGGGATTATCACCAGCGACATTTACTACTAAATCGTCAGTCATTTCACACGTTCCATATGCAGTTGAATTCAATAACTGTTTTAGGCATTACCGATAAAAAATAAATTAATGCCCACCGGGCAGTTCTTGACCCGAGAACAGAATTAACCATTTAAACAAGTGCAAAAAAGAATAGTCTTTTATTGCCTTTATCCGGAAAGTCGACTGCGTTAATTATTTATGCAGGAACGAACGAAGGGCGCCCGGTTGAACCAAGAGGGCACACGGTCTTTCAGGAAGTCGTAGTGGACACCGCGAGCGCCGGCGTTGAACACACCAACGGGGGTGGCAGTTGCAGTAGGGTTTGACATGACGGATCGTCCTTGACGGGTGACAAAGACACCAGCCTATAGAACGATCCGACACGCTCGGACTGCATAGATAGTGTGCAGGCAGCCTGAGTGCATGGGGTGCTCCTGCGTTTTTCGCGAGCACGGACTAGCCCGCCGCCTCGCCCCCTACACTGAAAGGCATCAGGGCTTACGATCAGCTATTCCAGGTTTGCCTCGGATCGAAGTCAGCGTTTTTCGCCAACGCCTGCCACAACGCCTTGGCCTCTTCGTCGACCTCTTTGGGCATCACCACCTTGAGCTGAATAAACAGAAAGCCGCGCTCCCCGCTCTTGTTCAGCAAGCCATGGCCCTTGGCGCGCATGCGCTGGCCGTTCTGGCTGCCAGCAGGCACCTTGAGGTTGATCTTGCCGGTCAGCGTCGGCACAGCTACTTCCGTGCCCAACGCCAACTCCCACGGTGCCAGGGGCACTGTGATTACCAGGTCCTGACCTTCCACCTCGAACTTAGCGTGCGGTGCAAACTTGATGATCAGGTACAGATCACCATTGGCCCCGCCGCCAATCCCCGGTGCGCCCTGCGCCTTGAGGCGGATGCGCTCACCGTCGGCCACGCCGGCGGGGATCTTCACGTTCAAGCTCTTGGTAGTGTTGCTCACATGCCGGCCCGAGGCATCGTATTGCGGCACCTGGAAGCTGATCTGCTTGGACTCGGTGGACAGTGTCTCTTCAAGGGACACTGTCAGTTGCATCTCCACGTCCTGCCCCTTGCGCCCGGCCGGACGGCGCTGGCCGCCACCAAACGCATCGCCACGGGAGCCAAAGATCGAACTGAAGAAGTCCGAGAAATCCTCACCGCCACCGCCGCCAAAGCCGCCACGGCTCTGCCAGCCCGGTGGTCCCTGAAAAGGTTGGCCATGCTGGCCGTATTTGCGCAGTTCGTCGTATTCGGCGCGTTTGTCGGCGCTCTTGAGCGCCTCATAGGCTTCGGACGCGTCCTTGAACTTGGCTTCGGCGTCTTTTTCCTTGCTCACATCGGGGTGATATTTGCGCGCAAGCTTGCGATAGGCCGCCTTGATTTCCTTGTCGTCGGCCGTCGGCTCTACGCCCAATATCTTGTAGTAGTCTTTGAAATCCATCGGCGGTTCACCATCCTTAATCGAGATCGCACAGCCCGGGGCACAGCGTGCGCTGCATTGCACCTGTTGAGTGATGTGGCCTGGGGTGCGTCAAAGTGTTATCGGCACTTGCCGTATGCAGCAGATGTGGGGGCAAATCCCCAGGTTTCAAGCACGATTTAACAGATGGTCGGCCTACGCATCCGGCGTCGACTGGCATACACTGCGCGGCCGTTTTTCAACCGGAACCTGATTGTCATGGAAAACTCATCCCCAGCCCGTGCCTGCGGCATCGACTTTGGCACGTCCAACTCCACCGTCGGCTGGATCCGCCCCGGCGAGGAGACGCTTATCGCGCTGGAGGACGACAAGATCACCCTGCCGTCGGTGGTGTTCTTTAACTTCGAGGAACGCCGCCCGGTGTACGGCCGCCTGGCGCTGCATGAGTACCTGGAAAACTACGAAGGCCGACTGATGCGCTCGCTCAAGAGCCTGTTGGGCTCCAAGCTGATCAAGCACGACACCAGCGTGCTCGGCACGGCGATGCCATTCACCGACCTGCTGGCGCTGTTTATCGGCCAGCTCAAGAGCCGCGCCGAAGCCAATGCCGACCGCGAGTTCGAAGAAGTGGTGCTGGGTCGTCCGGTGTTTTTCGTCGACGACGACCCAATGGCCGACCAGGAGGCCGAGAACACCCTGGTCGACGTGGCGCGCAAGATTGGCTTCAAGGACATCTCGTTCCAGTACGAGCCGATTGCCGCCGCGTTCGACTACGAGTCCACCATCCAGAAAGAAGAGTTGGTACTGATTGTCGATATCGGCGGCGGTACCTCCGACTTCTCCTTGGTGCGCCTGTCACCGGACCGTCGCCACAACGACAACCGCCAGAGCGACATCCTCGCCACCGGCGGCGTGCACATCGGCGGTACTGACTTCGATAAACAGCTCAGCCTGCAAGGCATGATGCCGCTGTTCGGCTACGGCAGCCGCATGAAAAGCGGCGCCTACATGCCCACCAGCCATCACATGAACCTCGCCACCTGGCACACCATCAACTCGGTGTACTCGCAAAAATCCCAGTTGGCGTTGGGCAGCATGCGCTACGACATCGAAGACACCGGTGGCATCGACCGCCTGTTCAAGTTGATCGAACAGCGCGCCGGGCATTGGTTGGCGATGGAAGTGGAAGAAACCAAGATCCAACTGACCCACGAAGACAGCCGCCATGTGGCGCTGGACCGCATCGAAGCAGGCCTGAGCGTAGACCTGAGCCGGGCGCTGTTCGAGTCGTCCATCGACAGCTTGCTGGAGCGTGTGCGCGGCAGTGTCACACAGCTGCTCAACGACGCCTTGGTGAGCGTGGCACAAGTGGACACGGTGTTCTTTACCGGCGGTTCCAGCGGGATTCCGGCGCTGCGCCACAGCATTTCGGCGATGTTGCCGAATGCGCGGCATGTGGAAGGCAATATCTTTGGCAGCATCGGCAGTGGTTTGGCGATTGAGGCCAGCAAGCGCTACGGCAACTGAGTTTTAGCTGACACCGCGCCGCGCCCATCGCGGGCAAGCCCGGCTCCCACACTGACGGTGTTCACAAATCAAGATGTGTGAATGCCGTCAGCCC
The DNA here is from genome assembly GCF_037479595.1 of Pseudomonas sp. MYb541. Taxonomy (NCBI): domain Bacteria; kingdom Pseudomonadati; phylum Pseudomonadota; class Gammaproteobacteria; order Pseudomonadales; family Pseudomonadaceae; genus Pseudomonas; species Pseudomonas sp. MYb541. Next base: position 113,284 of record NZ_JBBGYS010000004.1, read on the forward strand.
AGGCAATACAAGGCTTAAACCATCCCACCGAGCTTCAGCTCACTCTTCAAATACGCATAGTAAATCGGCCCCGCCACCACACCCGGCAGGCCGAACGCGGCCTCAAACACCAACATCGCCAGCAGCAACTCCCACGACTTGGCACTGATCTGCCCGCCCACGATCCGCGCATTGAGGAAATATTCGATCTTGTGGATCACGATCAAATACCCCAACGCCGCCACCGCCACCCAGATCGACAGCGACAGCGCGACGATGGTGATCAGGGTGTTGGACATCAGGTTACCAATGACCGGCAGCAGGCCGAGCAGGAACGTGAGAACGATCAGGGTTTTGGTCAACGGCAGGTGAATCCCGCACAACGGCAGCACCACGGCGAGGAACACGGCAGTGAAGGCGGTGTTGAGCGCGGCGATCTTGATCTGGGCGAAAACGATATTGCGAAAGGCCTGGACCAGCAGGTGCAGGCGGTCGAACAGCGCGGCGGCCAAGGGTTTGCGTTTGGTCAGGTCGGGGACGCGTTGCAGAGCGATGATGGCGCCAAGCACCATGCCGATCAGCAGGGTGACGAACATGTGGGCGGCGTCTTTGCCGACCAACTGCAACTCGCTCAGGTGCTTGCTTAGCCAATCGCCGATGGCCACGCGGAACTCGGCGGCGCTGGCAGGCAGGTAAGCGTCGAGGAACGGCGGCAACTGGCCGCGCGCGCGATCAACCACACCCATGAATTTATCGAGAGAGGCCCCGGGATTTTCCGCTTCGTGGAGCAGAAAGCTGATGGCGCCGGCGAAGATCAGGGTCAGCACGCTGACGATCAGGGTGCCGAGCAAGGCGACCGCCAGCCAGCGCGCACGCCGTCCTTCGATCAGCCGTTGCAGTTGGGGGGTCAGCATGTTGACCAGCTCGAACACCAGCAGGCCAGCCAGCAGGCTGGGCAGCAATTTGAGCGGCAGTACCAGCAGCAGGCCGCCGAAAATGATGATGTAGCTGGCCAGCAATATCACATGACGCTGAGAAAACGTTGGCATACAGCCTCAAAACGAACGGCGTTAAAAGATGTGTAGGAGCCGGCTTGCTGTGGCGAGGGAGCTTGCTCCCTCGCCACACATTTGCCGCGCGCATACAGGGGGCTGTGTGCGAGTGTCGCAGCCTTCTATGGCCTGGGGCTATTATTTCTTCAGGCAGGTGCTCATAAAGGTTTTACGCGCGTCGCCGGTCAAGGCTTTGGTCTTGGCGTCCGCATTGCAATCCTTCATCTTCTGCTGCTGTGGCGTAAGCGTCTTGGCGTCATTGGCTGCTGGAGCAGACAGACAGGTCTTCATGAAGGCCTTGCGGTCATCACCTTTAAGCGTCTTGGTGGTGGCTTCGGCGTTACAGGTGGTCATTTTATTTTGCTGAGCGGTGGCAGCAAAGCCTTGGGAACACAGCAGCAGGCCCATCATCAACAGCGGGATTCGCAGCATCTTCATGGAGTTTTCTCCCTGTTACCGCACCGAAGGGCACGGACTACCCAGCAGTGTAGTCAAAGCCTGTTACAACTTCACCGGGTACGGATATGCGTCCGTCGATACTGCTCCGGCGTACAGCCCGCCTGGCGCTGGAACATGGCGATAAAGGCCGAGGCGGTGCTGTAGCCCAGGTCAAACGCCACATGTTGCACGCTGCGTGGGCTGTCGAGGGCTTCGATGGCCGCCAGGTAGCGCAGACGCTGGCGCCATTCGCCGAAGCTCATGCCCAGTTCCCGCACAAACAGGCGCGCCAGGGTGCGTTCGCTCACGTGGACTTGTTCGGCCCAGTGCGCCAAGGGGCGGTTGTCGGCGGGGTCGGCCTGCATGCCTTCGAGTACGCCGAGCAAGCCAGGGTGGCGGGCGTATGGCAGGAAGCATTCATGGATCGGCGCCTGCTTGAGCTGGTCTACCAGCACCTGGGCCAGGCGGATGTCGGACTCGGTCTGCGGCATGTTCACGTCACGCTGGGCAAAATCGCTGAGGATGGCCTTGAGAATGTCGCTGATGGCCAGGGTGCAAGGCTGCTGGGGCAGTTGCTCACAAAGTTCCGGCGCCAGCCCCACCGAGTGATAGACGATCGCCTCGGCATTGTAGGAGCTGTGTTCGGTGTGAGGTGGCACCCACACCGCGTATTGCGGCGGCGACATGAAGCGGTTGCCGGCCACTTCCATGCGCATCACGCCGCTGGCCGAGTAATCCAGCGAGCCCCAGAAATGCTGGTGCGGCGTGCATTCGGTGTCAGGCGCGAAATCCGAATAACGGAAGTACACCGGGCTCGGCAACCGGGGGAAATCCGCAAGACGTACGTTGTGCTTGGCCATATTGTCTGGATACAGAGGTGGTTTGTCTGGATCGCAGTATAGGCTTCGATCCAGACAATGGATAATCCTGCCTCATCAACACACTTGGTTACTTTCGATGCAATACGCTTATCCCTTGCTGGCCATTTTCATCTGGGCCGGCAACACCGTCGTCAACAAGCTGGCTGTGGGCGCACTGTTCCCGGCGGAAATTGGCTTTTACCGCTGGTTGCTGGCGGCGCTGCTGTTCACGCCGTTCATGATCAAGCCGGTGATCGCCAACTGGGCGCTGATCCGTCCGAACCTGGGCAAGGTGTTCATCCTCGGCGTGTTGGGCATGGCGGTTTACCAAAGCCTGGCGTATTACGCCGCGTCGCTCACCACCGCGACCAACATGGGCATCATCCTGTCGTTGATGCCGTTGATGGCACTGACGGCGGCGATCATCAGCCTCGGCCAGCGCCTCACCTACGGCGCGATGACCGGTGCCGTGCTGTCATTCGCTGGCGTGGTGGTGGTGGTTTCCGCCGGCAGCCTCGACGCACTGCTGCAGCACGGGGTCAACCTGGGGGACGGCATGATGCTGGTCGCGACCCTGGCCTACGCGGTCTACAGCACTCTGCTGAAAAAATGGCAGCTGCGCCTGCCGCCGCTGGTGTTGCTGTATCTGCAGGTGCTGGTGGCGGTGGTGGTGCTGTTCCCGCTGTTTCTGTTTTCGGCGAAGGCTGGCTTGGGTTGGGCGAACACTCCACTGGTGCTGTATGCGTGCCTGTTGGCCTCGATGGTCGCGCCGCTGGCGTGGATGCATTCGGTGAAGACCTTGGGCCCGAGCCGCACCACGCTGTTTTTCAACCTGCTGCCATTGATCACCGCGCTGATTGCGGCGGTGGTGTTGAAGGAAGAGTTGGCGCTATACCACCTGGTGGGCGGCCTGCTGACCTTGGGCGGGGTAATTCTGTCGGAGCGTTGGACCACGCCGGTGCGTTAAACCCCGGCTTCCTTCAGGCGCCGGGCATGCTCGACAAACAGTCGGATCGGCTCGGCGCCCTTGCCCACCAGCCCCAGGGACTGGTTGACGATATCGAAGTGGTCCAGGGGGTAGTCATCGCCGATCACCAACCCCAGGTGTGAACTGTAGCGCCCGACCATGCCGTCACACTGGCCCTTTTCGCGCACGAAGCTGCGGGCGAACAGGCGGCAACTGCGGTTCGTACCATCGAACAGGTTACGACCGCGGTCGGTAATGCCCGGCTGCAAGGTGCCGGACCATGAGTAATAACGCACGCCATTGACCTCTTCGGGCCCCTGCCCACCCCATGTCTGCGGCAGCCCCTGTGGATAATGCTGATTGAACAGCGCCACGCCCGCACTGGTCAGCGAGTGATGGGAGGCCTGCAGATCCGCCTTGAAGCGTGGCCCGCGATAGCCGGTTTCCAGCACGCCCATCAGCCAGGCGACTCCGTGAAACAGCGCGCTCATGATCCGCCCCTTCACGCCATCCACCGGGTAATTGAGGTGAATGTGGTCCGCCAACTCCGAGCCGTGGTTGGGCCCGGCCACGGACGTCACCGACGCCACCCATTCCGGGCGCTTGGCCGCCGCATACCGGGCGGTGAGCGAGCCCTGGCTGTGGCCGATCAAGTTGACCTTGTCGGCCCCCGTTTCACGGCGGATGCGCTCGATCTGCACCAGCAATTGCTCGCCGCGCACTTCGCTGGAATCCAGCGGCGCCACCTGCACGGGAAACACCTGCGCCCCGCCCGCCCGCAGCGCGGGGACGATACCGTACCAATAAGGAAACCACCCCAGGCGCACGAACCCGAGCATGCCAGGGACCAGCACCAGGGGGTAACGCGTGGCTAACGACTGCGGCATGGGCCGAACGTCCTTGATCAGGAAAGACTCACCAGAGGCTAGCCCAGTCCCGCGACGCAGTGATGACATAAATCCGATAAAACTTTTTGCGTGACGCAGGACTCACAACTTGGAGCGATCACGCCGGCAGAGCGTGGCGCAAAACCGGATTAGTACCAGGAGATTGAGATGACCGAAGCAAACTTGACTGACGTTGCGACCCTGCGCAGCCGCGCCCGCCAGAACGTCGAAAACGGTGCAGTGACCGAAGGTTATGACGCCGACCGCGAAGAAATCATCCGCCTGCTCAACGCATCGCTGGCCACCGAACTGGTCTGCGTGCTGCGCTACAAGCGCCACTACTTCATGGCCAGCGGCATTAAGGCTGCAGTCGCCGCGCAGGAATTCCTCGAGCACGCTACCCAGGAAGCCGAACACGCCGACAAGCTCGCAGAGCGCATCGTGCAGTTGGGCGGTGAGCCGGAGTTCAACCCGGACCTGCTGTCGAAGAATTCCCACGCACAGTACGTGGCAGGCAATAACTTGAAGGAAATGGTCTACGAAGACCTGGTCGCCGAGCGGATTGCCGTGGACAGCTACCGCGAAATCATCCAGTACATTGGCGATAAAGACCCGACCACGCGTCGCCTCTTCGAAGAAATCCTGGCCCAAGAAGAAGAGCATGCGGACGATATGGCTGACATCCTAGAAAGCCTGTAATCCCGCGACATGCAATCCCATGTGGGAGGGGGCTTGCCCCCGATAGCGGTGGATCAGTCAATTGAGATGTCGACTGGTCTGCCGCCATCGGGGCAAGCCCCCTCCCACATTTGCAGTTAGCCTTTCACAGTCTTGGGCGCCTTGCCTTCCTTCATCTGCTGCAGCAACGGCGCACATTCATTCGGCTCTCCGCCACTGGGCGCAACCAATGCCAGCAACCCGGCCGCCGGCCCGGCGATGACACCCAGCGCCACCATGCCAGCCCCCCGCAGCGCCAGCGGAATGGCTTTCACACCCGCATTCGGCTTGATAAACGGTCCATTGACGTACAGCGGTGAACGCAGGGAGAACAGGCGGAAGCCTTTCGATTCCGGGGTAATGGTCAGGTCCAGCTGCTCTGTGGCCATGTTCGCCGTGCCGTCGATGTAGATGATGGCGTTCTCGGTGTCGAACAGAAACAACCGAGTGGTCGCCAGGCCTGTCTTGATGCCGAAGTCCGCCGCCGCGCAGTTGATCTTCACTTCCTTGTCACCAAACAGTCGGCCTACCACGTAGTTGCCCACGTTGAGCCCGGCGATTTCCATCAGGCTGCGGCTGATGGCACCGTCGTTGATCAGCATCTTCAGGTCACCGTTGGAGCTGCCCAACAGGGCCGCCACGGAGTTGCCGCGACCGGCAATATCCGCGTCGCCATTGAGCTCACCAAAGCTGGTTTTCATCGGTTCGAAGGTTGGGAACAGCTGCTTGAGCTTGAAGTTGCGCGCGGTAAGTTTGGCGCGGCCTTCCATTGGCGTGATGCGGCCGTTGAGGCGGATCTGCGCATCCAGCTTACCGCCGGCCACGCCGAAACGCAGGGGTTCGAGGCTCAGTTCGCCGTCATTCAGCACCAGGTGGGTGTAGAGGTCGGTAAACGGCAGATCGGCACTGTGCACGATGCGCTTGCCGGTGAATTCCACGTCGGCATCCATGACGCGCCAACGCTCGGTGCGGAATTCTTCCACCGGCAACACTTTGGTTGCCGGCTGTTTGCTGTCGCCGCCACGGGCTTTTTGTTTGGCGTTGGAGTCGGCGCCGATCAGCGGTGCGAGGTCGGTCATCAGCAGTTGGTTGGAGACCAGCGCGCCGCTGAGCTTGGGCCGTGGCTGGCTGGCGACGTAGGCAAGGTTGCCGTGGATATCGCTGTTGCCGATCTTGCCGTTGAAGTTGTCATAGCGGAAGGACGCGCCATTGGCTTCGTGCAGCTTGGCGATCAGATGACCATCGGTGGAGTAGGCCGGCGAATCCGGCAGGGTCACGCCAGTCAGGGGGTAGAGATTGCCCAGGCTGGAACCGGCGAGTTTCAGGCGCAGGTCGAGCGCGCCCAGGTTCAGCGGGTCGGTCAGGGTGCCGGCCAGGGCGATGCTGGTGTCGGCGATCTTGACCTGGGCTTGCAGCGGGAACGGCTTGGCCGCGTCCTGCAGGGCCAGCAGGCCACCGATCTTGCCGCTGCCGTCGAGTTTCTGGCCGTGATACTGGCCTTTGACCTTGAGGCCGAACGCATAATCCTGCGGTGCGGAGCCTTTCTCCAGGGCCTTCTTGGCATCGGCATCGCCGACGATTTCGCCGAACGGGATGGGTTTGCCCAGCGGGTCGATGATCACATCCAATTGGGTCTTGAGGGTTTGGTCGTCGAGGGTCACGTGGCCTTTGTCGAAGCCGATGGCACCGATGTCCACCACCCAGTTGGAAGGCTCGGCGTTCGGGTCCTTGGGATCGAACTTAAAGGTCCAGTTGGCGCGGCCATCGGCCAGGCGCTGCAACTGCGCGCTCGGCTCGGTGAGGTCGATACGCGGGATCACCACGCGCTGCACCAGCAACGCCAGGGGCGAAATGCGCAGTTCCACCTTCTTGAGGGTGACCATTTGCGGGTTTTTCGACCAGTCCGGGTTGCCCAGGTTCAGGTCTTCGGCAATCACATGCGGCCACGGCACCCAGGCGCGCCAGCCGCCTTCATCGGGCTCACGCGCCCACACCACCGCCAGGTTGCCGTTGATGGCAAACGGTCGATGCAATTCTTCGGAGACCTTGGCATTGAGGGGCGGCTTGATGCGGTTCCAGTCAAAGAACACCAGGACCAACACCACCACGGCGATTAACACAACGAAGCTGGCGCAGCTCCAAGCGACGATTTTACGAGTGCGCGTCATTGCACAGGACTCCTGAATACGACTGGCTGGGTGACAGCCTTTAAGGACAGCTTATAGAACTACGACTGGCAAACCGCCTGGGGGTTTAACCCGATCCCCGATTTGCCTGGAAAAACCTCAATTTCTGACCACTTCGACAGATTCCTCCTACCACGGCGCACCATTGTTACCCACGCGCGTGTCGAAAATACCCACACCAGTGCAAAACCGCGTGCTTGAGAGGCCCGTTCTAGAGCCTCCGCCTAGAACAATCAATTCTGTTGATTATTACCATTGTGTTTATGAACTTTTATATCGACTTATCGAGAGTAGCATTAGTCCTGTACCCACTTTATCGCCCTCCCAAGGAGCAACCCATCATGAAACGCCAATTACTCGCTACCGCCCTGTTATCCATCCTGGCTTCCAGTGCCTTTGCCCTGCCAGCCGCCGAACAAGCCACTCCACAAGTCAAAGCTGACGCCGTTCCTTTCAGCCAGACCGTCGCTCGCAGCGGTTCGCAAGAAGAAGAGAATCGTGACTACGCCAAAGGCGCTGTAGCTGAAAATGGTTCGGAACAAGCCAACAAACGCGCTTACACCGAAGGCCTGACCGAAAACGGCCGCAACCGCCTGGAAGAAAAAGGCCTGGTTGAAGGTGGTGCTGATCGCCTGCTGGAACGCAACGCTGTTGCCGAAGGTGGCCGTGATCGTCTGGAACAGAAAGGTCTGGTCGAAGGCGGTGCTGAACAAGCCAATAAACGCGCCTACACCGAAGGCGTTGCTGAAGGCGGTGCTGACCGTCTGCAAGAACTGCATCAAGCACAGAGCTAACCCCGTGGTGGCCGAGAAAAAAGCCCGATCTGTCGATCGGGCTTTTGCTTTCCTGTAGATCGCGTCACGCCCGCCCCCCGCCAAGTTCGACGCCAACAGACCTGTTTTGCTAGAGTGCGTCGCTGTACTTGCCAACAAAGCCCGCCCGCCAATGCTGCCCCGCGCCGAACAGAAGCAACAGACCCGCCTCGCCCTGATGGACGCAGCCCGCCATTTGATGGAGTGTGGCCGTGGGTTTGGCAGCCTGAGCCTGCGTGAAGTGGCGAAGACCGCCGGTATCGTGCCCACCGGTTTCTATCGGCATTTTGCCGACATGGACCAGTTGGGGCTGGTGTTGGTGAGTGAAGTCGGCCAGACCTTCCGCGCCACCATCCGCCTGGTGCGCCATAACGAATTCGTGATGGGCGGCATTATCGATGCCTCCGTGCGGATCTTTCTCGATGTGGTCTCGGCCAACCGTTCGCAATTCCTGTTCCTGGCCCGCGAGCAATACGGCGGCTGCCTGGCGGTGCGCCAGGCGATCGGTGCATTGCGTGAAGACATCACCCGCGACTTGGCGGCCGACCTGACGTTCATGCCAAAACTGCAGCACCTGGATGCCGAAGGCCTGCATGTGATGGCCGACCTGATCGTCAAAAGTGTGTTCGCTACCCTCCCCGACATCATCGATCCGCCGGCCCAGGCCCTGCCTGACCACCTCACGCCGCAGGCGAAAATCACCCAGCAATTGCGCTTTATCTTTATCGGCTTGAAGCACTGGCAAGGGCTGGGCAGCACCGAATAAAGCCATCAGCCTGCCGTGTGAAAACGTTTAGCCGTGGTGTAGTGCTTGTTCCAGTAGCTGTTGCTTAATGAATCGATGCGGATGTTCTTGCCCGTACGTGGCGAATGAATGAATTTGCCTTGGCCTATATAAAGCCCCACATGGCTGACTTGACCGCGCCCATTTGCCTTGAAAAACACCGCATCGCCGGGCTTGAGTGCGTTGCGCTTGATGGTCGGAGCCGTGGAGCGGTGCATGGCGGCGGTGGTGCGTGGTATCTGGATATTGGCTTCGGTCTTGAACAGGTAAACCAGGAAGCTGCTGCAATCGAAGCCTTGCTGCACCGAAGAGCCACCCCACTTGTACGGCGTGCCGAGCAGTTCATGGGCACGGTCAACCACATCGTCAATGGCGGCTTCTTGGACTGAAGCGCTGAACGTGGGGCGGGGCTGCAGAGAGGCTGAAGCTGATGAAATGGCAAAAGACAGGCTGACAATGACTAAACAACACAATGATCTAAACATGATAAACGTCGCAGTGGGTTGAACACGGCGCACAGACTAAAGACACAGCAGGTAACTACTTGAACGGCGAATCCTCAAGCTACGTAGGAAAAATCCGAAAACGCCCATAGCGAGTGCGTCAGCCCAGCCAGCGCACCATTTTTGCTCACACCAAAAATCTTCCTACGCCCTATTTAGTGGCGTTACCGTCCCTGCTGACAGGGAATTCCTACTCTCCAGCCGGGTTGGCAAGCCCCTTGCTCTAGCACTTGCATCGCTCATAGCTGGAAGCTTCCTGATGCTGGTGATCCACCGCCGAATCGCCCCCCAAGCCCTCTGGGCCGCCGAGTTGCTACTGAATTTCGAAGCACGCAGCAAAAGCCGCCTGCGCTGTTTCAGTGCCGACGGTGAAGACGTCGGCCTTTTCCTGGAGCGCGGTCAGCCACCGCTGCACGATGGCGAATTCCTACAGGCTGAAGACGGACGAGTCGTACGCGTGTGCGCCCGGCCTGAACAACTGCTGCATGTCACCTGCAGCAGCGCATTTGAACTGACGCGCGCGGCGTATCACCTGGGTAACCGGCACGTGGCGTTGCAGGTGGGCGATGGCTGGCTGCGCCTGCTCGATGACTATGTGCTCAAGGCCATGCTCGAACAGCTGGGCGCGCAGACGCAGACCATCGAAGTGCCGTTCCAGCCGGAATATGGCGCGTACGGCGGCGGGCATCATCACTCGCGCCATGGCGATGAAGATTTCAACTACCCGCCCAAGCTGCACCAGTTCGGCGTGCGCCTGTGAACCCAGCCTGGGCGCTGTTGCGTCTGGCCAGTCCGCAATTGCCGATTGGTGGCTACAGCTATTCCCAGGGCTTGGAAATGGCGGTGGAGAACGGTCGCGTCAACGACGCTGCCAGTGCGCGACGCTGGATCAGCGATCAGTTGCTGCTCAACCTGGCGCGCTTCGAAGCGCCGGTGTTGCTCGCCCATTGCCAAGCAGCCTGTGAGGCCGATTGGCCGCGCCTGGCCCAGCTGTGCGAAGAACATCGCGCTAGCCGTGAGACCCGCGAGCTGTATCAAGAGAGCCGACAGATGGGCTACTCCCTGCAACAGTTGCTCAATGGTTTGCCGGAACTGGACGGCGGCGCCCGCGAATTTCTTGAGCAGTGCAGCGAGCCCCATCTCGCCCTGGGCTGGGCCCTCGCCGCACGCGCATGGAACATCAGCCCCGCCGACGCCCTCGCCGCCTGGCTGTGGAGCTGGCTGGAAAACCAATTGGCCGTGCTGATGAAAACCCTGCCCCTGGGCCAACAAGCCGCCCAACGCCTGACCAGTGAACTGCTGCCGTTGCTGCAACAAGCCCAGCAGGACGCCAGCCGCATCGAACCCCACCATTTCGGCAGCGCCGCGTTTGGCCTGTCCCTGGCCTGCATGGCCCACGAGCGCCAATACAGCCGCCTATTCCGTTCCTAGGAGAAAAGCACATATGAACACACAACCTTTGCGTGTCGGCATCGGCGGCCCGGTGGGCTCCGGCAAGACGGCCCTGACCCTGGCCCTGTGCCTCGCGCTGCGTGATCGCTACAACCTCGCGGTGGTCACCAACGACATCTACACCCGCGAAGACGCCGACTTCCTGGTGCGCAACCAGGCCCTCGCGCCGGAACGCATCATCGGCGTGGAAACTGGCGGCTGCCCGCACACCGCGATCCGCGAAGACGCCTCGATCAACCTGGAAGCCGTCGACCAGCTCAACCGCCGCTTCCCCGGCCTGGACCTGATTCTGGTGGAGTCCGGGGGCGACAACCTCTCGGCCACCTTCAGCCCGGAGTTGTCGGACCTGACTATCTACGTGATCGACGTGTCCGCCGGCGACAAGCTGCCGCGCAAGGGCGGGCCTGGCATCTGCAAGTCCGACCTGCTGGTGATCAACAAGATCGACCTGGCGCCCTTGGTCGGCGCGTCGCTGGAGCTGATGAACAGCGACACCACTCGCATGCGCAACGGCAAACCCTTTGTGTTCAGCAACCAGAAAACCGGTGTCGGCCTGGATGAAATCGTCGCCTTCATCGAACGCCAAGGCCTGCTGACCGCCGCCTGATCAACCCATAAGGAACCTGTCCATGAGCCTCAAGAAACTCTTCACCGCCGCCGCCCTGCTGCTGGCCCCAGCCCTGGCTTTCGCTCACCCGGGCCATGGCGACAACGGCCTGGTGGCCGGCATCAGCCATCCCCTGGGCGGCATCGACCACTTGCTGGCCATGGTCGCCGTCGGTTTGTGGGCCGCCCAACAAAAAGGCGCCGCACGTTGGGCCCTGCCATGCACCTTTGTCGGCACCATGTTGATTGGCGGCGTGTTGGGTTTTGAAGGCCTGGCGTTGCCGGCGCTGGAAAGCGGGATTGCCGCGTCGGTGTTGGCCCTGGGCCTGGCGGTGGCGCTGGCGGTGCGTCCGCCGTTGTTCATGGCGGTGGGGGCGACGGCCTTATTCGCGCTGTTCCATGGTGTGGCGCATGGTCTGGAGCTGCCGGACATGTCCAGCCCGTGGGCGTATGCCGCGGGTTTTGTCGGTGCGACTGCCGTGCTACACGCGGCCGGTTACGCGGTGGTGCGCTTCCTGCCGGCTGCGGCGGCGCCATTGGTGCGGATTGCTGGGGCGGCTTCGGCGGCGACTGGGGTCTGGTTGTTGGCAGGCTGATTTGCGGCGTATTTGACGGCCTCATCGGGGGCAAGCCCCCTCCCACCTTTATTTGTGAACATGGTCGAATGTGGGAGGGGGCTTGCCCCCGATAGCGCTAGACCAGACACCACAGAACCCAAGCCTGATACCATGCGCGCCTACACCCCTGCCGTGACGACGCCAGCCAATGCCCAGCGCTTCCCAACCCTCCTTGAACACCGTGCTTACGCACTTCCACAGCCTGATCGTGCCGCTCTGGCAAGGCCCGGGCTGGAATGCCGACCTGGCATTGCCCTATGAAGCGCTGGACGCCGACCATCACCCGCTGCCCCCGCAACGCTACCGCGCCATGGCCTGCGCCCGGCAGTTGTACCTGTTTGCCAGCCTGATCGGCGAGCCCGACGCAGCCTTCGCGCAAGAGCGCGCAGCGGCACTGTTCCGGTCACTGCAACGGCACTTCCACGACGCCGAACACGGCGGCTGGTTCTACAGCATCGACCCATCCGGCCAGCCGCTGGACAAGCGCAAAGACCTCTACACCCACGCCTTCATCATCTTTGCCTGCGCCCATTACTGGGCCAAGGTGCGCGAGCCATTGGTGGAGTCGGTCCTCAATGCCGCCCTGGAAGTGGTCGCCGAGCGATTTTCCACAGGCGACGGCCTGTACGAAGCCGTGCTGGAACGCAACTGGTCATCGCTCAAGTCAGGCCCGCTGCAAAACCCGCTGATGCACCTGGCCGAAGGTTTCCTTGCCACCCTCTCGGTGCGTGAAGACGCCAGCGCGCAAGCCGCCCTGCTGGCGCTGGCGACGGCCATGCAGCAGCGTTTCATCGACCGCCAGCACGGCGTGATGATGGAAAAACCGCTGGACGCTGTGGATAACTGGTTCGAGCCGGGGCACCAGTTCGAATGGTTCTTTTTGCTGGAGTCTTCGGATGTGCTGCGCGGTACGCCGCTGCATGCGTCGCTGACCCGGGCTTTCGCCTACGCAGAACTCAAGGGTGTGGATAACCTCAGCGGTGCAGTCAGCGGCATGCTGGCGCTGGACGGTACGGTGCGCGACGGCACCCAACGCATCTGGGCACAGGCCGAATACCTGCGGGCACTGACCTTGCGACCCAACAGCGAAGCGGTGCTGCACCGCCAATTGCTGGCGCTGCAACAACATTTTCTGCATGCAAAAGGCTGGAATGAATGCCTGGATGCCCAAGGTGTGGTGAGTCGGTGGGATATGCCTTCGACTACCCCTTATCATTTGGCGACTTGCTACCAGGGTCTGATCCAGCATCTTGGGTGAATGCCAGGGCTTGCTCGCGAAGGCGTCAACTCGGTCTCACTGACCTCACGCAATCCACTTGCGATCTCCGGTAAAGCTGATCGTCAGCCAACGCGCCGCATCCGGCGCACCGAGCCCTGTGGATATCTCTTCGCGCAGACGGTCCAGCGTCGCGACGTTATCCACCGGGTAATCCGCCGGCAGCACCACATGAATCTCGATAAACCGCGCCCGCCCGTGCTTTTGCACGTACGACACGTAGTCGTCGAAACCATGTTTGGCCTGCGCCGCTTCCATCACTTCGCGCACTGTGTCGTCCAACTGGTCCGGCGCGATTCCCAGCACCTCGCGCAACGCTGGGCGCAGGATCTTGAACGCCGGTGCCAGCATGCTCAGGGCCAGCAGGATCAGGATCAATGGGTCGACATACACCGCCCACTCGCCGTAGCCTTGGGACTTGAGCAACAGCGCCGCCAGGAAGCTGATCAGCAAGCCCACCGACAACATCGCGTCCACCAGCCAACTGATGTTGTCGAACTGGATCAGCGATGATTTCAGCCGGCGATTGCGATAACGCACGTAGAAGAAGTAGGCGAACTCGACGACGGTAAACACCGCCGCGTAGATGATCACCAACCCCAACTCGATCTCGCGGCCGCCATTGATAATGCCGAACACGCCGTTGAGGAACGCATAGATGGCGATCAGCAAGAGGAAACTGCCTTCGATCAGCAGCACCATCGGCTCCAAGTGCCAATAGCCGAACTGGAAACGCTCGTTGCTTTTCTTGGCGATCAGCTTTGCCGTGATCAGCATCAACACCTTGATGGCGGTGGCGATCAGCGAGAAAAAGCCGTCGAACAGAATGGATTGGGCGCCAGAAATCACACCCGTGACAATCCCGGCGATCGCTACGGCGAACATCAGGATGGTCGATTGTTTGAGCAGTGCCTGCTCATCTCGGTTACTCACATTTCCTCCCGTCAAAACCTCAAATCCGCACGGTGCGGAGGGGTTTTATCGGGTGGAGTGTACCTTATGTCGTGTTTTGGCCGATTTGACGCATGATTACCGGTAAAAACCTGATCCTGTGGTGAGCGGGCTTGCCCCGCGCGAGGCAAGCTCGCTCACCACAAAAACCAGCAGGACGGAGCGTCAGCCCTTGGCGCCACGCTCGATAGCAAACCCAGCCCAAGTCTGGCTCACCGGCATCAGCTCCAACCGATTGATATTCACATGCGCCGGCGTATTCATGACCCAGAAGATCGTGTCGGCAATATCCTGCGGCTGGATCGGCTCGGCACCCGCATAAGTCGCGTCATACCGCGCCTGGTCACCGCCAAAGCGCACCAACGAGAACTCGCTCTCGCACAGGCCCGGTTCGATGTTGGTCACGCGCACGCCTGTGCCTTGCAGGTCGCAACGCAGGTTCAGCGAAAACTGCTTTACGAATGCCTTGGAACCGCCATACACGTGGCTGCCCGGATAAGGGTAGTTACCCGCGATGGAACCCAGGTTGATGATGCCCGCACCACGACCGTGAGCGATCAGGCGTGGCAGCAGCAGGTTGGTGGTGGTCAGCAGGCCCTTGATGTTGGTGTCGACCATGGTTTCCCAATCGTCGAGGTTGCATTTGGGCGCAGGGTCGGTGCCCACGGCCAAGCCGGCGTTGTTGATCAGCCCGCGCAGCTTGGCGAACGACGGAGGCAGATTGGCGATGGCATCTTCCATGCCTTTGCGATCCCGCACATCCACGACCAGGCCATGCACTTCAGTCTGCTTGGAAAGCTCTTCGACCAGCGCATTCAGGCGGTCGGCACGACGACCGGTGAGCACCAGTTTCCAGCCAGCTTGGGCAAATCGACGGGCGCAGGCTTCGCCGAAACCTGAGGTTGCGCCAGTAATAAACAGCGTGTCGGACATGGTGTTCTCCTTGCGGGCATCGGGGAAAAAATCAGCCAGCAGAATGCCCGTACGCCGCGATGGCGGCAACCGCTAAGCACACAACTTGATACACGCCTGATCGTTTTTTAACCATATTCCGCAAGGCTATACAAACCGTGGCTTGTAGCCATATGCACGCAGGTTATCCACAAGAGCGCCCACAGTCTTTGGGGGCAAGTACACAATGCTTCAGGCCGCTATACACAAGGGCTGCAGGCAGTTTTAGAAAGTTTTTTGCTTGACCTTGGCTGGGACGTATGTAGGCGTGTCGCCGATCGCAAAATCAGAACGATGGCTCCAGGCCAGTCAATCCGGCCGCTGCGGCGGTCTTTCCAGAGTTTAGTCACAGACTTATCCACAGGCTGGCGGGACATATTTCGGTCATATACCTGTGTCTTTAAACAGGTTGACAAAGGGCCCGACTGGCAACCAAAAACCCACTGATCAAAAAACAACCGCTGCGCTGCAAGCCACGGATTCATTGGCTTCCAGCCAGCTACTCCCACGTTACCCACAGCCGGTTCCACAGCGGATGGGGACAAGTCAAAACTGTGACAAAACAGGGATTTGCGGCGGCTATATGTCGCGCTTTGGAGGGAGGCTGGATTTGTTTTCCACAATTTGGCATCGGCCTTGTGAAACCCACAAAAACAAATGTGGGAGCTGGCAAGCCAGCTCCCACATACAGCAGGCACCTACAGCAGGCCTGCATCAAGTTTTACATCAATGCCCGCCGAGGTAGGCGTTGCGCACTTCCTCGTTCACCAGCAACTCCTTGCCGGTGCCGGTCAGGCGAATCTCGCCGTTGACCATCACATACGCGCGGTCCGACAAGCGCAGCGCATGGTTGGCATTCTGTTCCACCAGGAAGATGGTCATCCCGGTGGAGGCCAGCTCGCGCAACGTCGAAAAGATCTGCTTCACCACAATCGGCGCCAGGCCCAGGCTCGGTTCATCCAGCAGCAACAGCTTGGGCCGGCTCATCAGCGCGCGGGCGATGGCGAGCATTTGCTGCTCGCCGCCGGACATGGTCATGGCGCGCTGGTTACGCCGCTCCTTGAGCCGTGGGAACAGCTCGAACATGCGCTGCATGTCTTCCTGGGCAAACTTGTCGCCAATGGGGATGGTGCCCATCAACAGGTTTTCCTCGACGGTCATGTCGGGGAACACCCGCCGGCCTTCCGGCGACTGCGCGATGCCGTTGGACGCGATGTAGTGCGACGACTTGTGGGTAATGTCGACACCGTTGTAGAGAATCTGCCCCGACTCGGCACGTGGCTGGCCGAAGATCGACATCAGCAGCGTGGATTTGCCCGCGCCGTTGGAGCCAATCAGGCTGACAGTTTCGCCTTCGTTGATGTGCAGCGAGACTTTTTTCAGGGCCTGGATCGGGCCGTAATACACGTCCAGGTCCTTCATTTCGAGGATAGGTGCACTCATACCAACTCCTCTTCGTCAGCGCCCAGGTAGGCGGCAATCACTTTCGGGTCGTTGCGGATCGCATCCGGGCCGCCCTCGGCGATCACGTTGCCGTGGTCCAGCACCACGATGTGGTCGGAAATACTCATTACCATGCCCATGTCGTGTTCGATCAGCACCACCGTGAGGTCGTGTTCGTCGCGCAGCAGGCGAATCATCGCGCTGAGGGCTTCGGTTTCCTGGGGGTTGAGGCCCGCAGCGGGTTCGTCCAGACAGATGATCTGCGGCCGCGTGCACATGGCGCGGGCGATCTCCAGGCGGCGCTGCTGGCCGTAGGAGAGTTCACCAGCCAGGCGGTTGGCGCAGTCCACCAGGTCCACCACTTCGAGCCAGTAGAACGCGTGGTCCAACGCGTCGCTTTCGGCCTTGCGATAGCCCTTGGTATTGAGGATGCCCGCGAGCATGTTGCGGTTGACCCACATGTGCTGGGCCACCAGCAGGTTTTCCACCACCGACATTTCCTTGAACAGGCGAATGTTCTGGAACGTCCGCGCCAGTCCGGCGCGGTTCACCAGGTGGGTGCCGCCGAACATCTTGTAGTACACCCGGCTGAGGAAGCTTTTGGGCGACACGAAGTCGGTGGGCTGGAAGCGCTCGCCGAGCAACTGGATCACGTCGGTCTGCTTGCCGCGAAGGTTGAGTTGGATCTTGCCGCCGCTGGCTTTGTAGAAGCCGGTGAGGCAGTTGAACACCGTGGTCTTGCCGGCGCCGTTGGGGCCGATCAAGGCGAAGATCGAGTTGCGTTCGACCTTAAGGCTCACATCGCTCAAGGCCTTGATGCCACCGAAGTGCATCATCAGGTGCTCTACGGAAAGGACGACTTCCTTGCTCATGGCGCCACTCCTTTACGTGGGGTCACACCGGTACGGCTGATGCGGATCAGGCCGCGTGGTCGCCAAATCATCATCACCACCATCAACACGCCAAACAGCAATACGCGGTACTCGGAGAAGCTGCGCAGCAGTTCCGGGGCAACGGTCAATACGAATGCCGCAATCACCACACCCACCGTCGAACCCATACCGCCCAGGACCACGATGGCCAGGATCAACGCCGACTCGAAAAAGGTGAACGACGACGGGTTGACGAAGCCCTGGTAGCTGGCAAAGAACACCCCGGCCAAGCCCGCCGTCGAGGCACCGATGGTGAACGCCGAAAGCTTGACCAACACGTGGTTCAGGCCCATGGAGCGGCAGGCGATTTCATCTTCGCGCAAGGCTTCCCAGGCGCGGCCGACCGGCATGCGGGTCAGGCGATGCTTGATGTACAGCACGGCCAGCACCACCAGGAACAGCACGATGTAGATGAACAGGAATTTGATGTTGGGGTTGTAGTCGATGCCGAAGAACTCATGGAAGGGAACCCCGCCATCCTTCGCGCGCTTGCCGAACTCCAGGCCGAGGAAGGTCGGCGAGGGCACCGGCATGCCGTTGGGGCCGCCGGTAAACGACAGCCAGTTGTTGAGCACCAGACGGATGATTTCACCAAAGCCCAGGGTCACGATGGCCAAATAGTCACCGTGCATTCGTAGCACCGGGAACCCGAGTATGCACCCCGCCAACGCTGCGGCGATGGCCGCCAGCGGCAGCACCGTCCAGAAACCCAGGCCGAGGTATTGATAACCCAATGCCAGGCCGTAGGCGCCGATGGCGTAGAACGCCACGTAACCCAGGTCGAGCAGGCCTGCCAGGCCGACCACGATGTTGAGGCCCAGGCCGAGCAACACGTAGATCAGCCCGAGGATCACCACGGTGAGCAGGTACTTGTTGGCGAAGATCGGGAACACGATGGCGATCACGATCAGTGCCGGGATGATCCAGCGCAACCGCGACTTGTAGTCCGGCGCCAGGACGTGCACGCCAGAGCCGGTGCTCTCAAAACCCTGCAGGATCTTCAGGCCCTTGGGCGTTTGCAGGAACAGGCTCATGGCAAAGCGGCCGACCATCACGATGGCCACCAACAGGGCCACGCGGGCCGGTTCCAGGTTGAAGCTGTAGCCGTCGAGGACCACGCCGACGATCGGACCGAACACGACCAGTGAAATCAGCCCGGCGAGGACTGTATCGACCACACTTTTCTTGATATCGATGGGTTTGGCAGCAGACATGTTTACACCTTCGCCACAAGTGGGCGACCAAGCAGGCCCTGGGGACGGAAAATCAGAATCACCACCAGCAGGGAGAAACTGAACACGTCTTTGTAATCAGAGTTGATCAACCCCGAGAACAACGACTCGGAGATACCGAGGATGATCCCGCCCAACATCGCCCCAGGCAGGGAGCCGATGCCGCCGAGTACCGCTGCGGTAAACGCCTTGATGCCGATGATGAAGCCGGCATAGAAGTCGAAGGTGCCGTAGTTGAGGGTGATCAACACGCCAGCCAATGCCGCCATGGCGGCGCCGATGACGAACACATAGGAGATCACCCGGTCGGTGTTGATGCCGAGGATCGACGCCATCTTGCGGTCTTGCTGGGTGGCGCGGCACATGCGGCCGAGCTTGGTGTATTTGATGATGTAAGTGAGCAACGCCATGCCGGCAAACGCCGCCACGAGGATGAACACCTTGGTGTACGTCAACTGAACGAAGCCTGTGCCGATATCGACACGCCAGGCCCCGGCCAGCAGGGTGGGAATGCCTTGTTGCTTGGCGCCCTGGGCGATCTGCGCGTAGTTCTGCAGGATCAGCGAGATACCGATGGCGCTGATCAGCGGTGCCAGTCGGGTGGAGTTGCGCAGCGGTTTGTAGGCGACACGCTCGATGACCCAGCCGTATACGCCAGTGACGACGACGGTGAAGATCAAGGTGCCGAGAATGAGCAGCGGGAAGGATTCGATGCCGAAGTAAGCCAGCAGTGCCAGACTGATCGCCGCGAGGTAAGCGGAAATCATATAAACCTCGCCGTGGGCGAAGTTGATCATGCCAATGATGCCATAGACCATTGTGTAGCCGATGGCGATCAGGCCATAGACCGACCCGAGGGTCAGGCCGTTGACCAGTTGCTGCAGGAAAATACCATCCATAACGCAATCTCACGCGGTGAGCACCTGCACACCGGTGGGTGTGCGGCGCTTCTGGAGGAAAAAACAGAGTCGTTGCTGGACACGATGCAGTTAGCAACCTCGATCCCCTGTGGGAGCTGGCTTGCCTGCGATAGCGGTTTCACATTCAACACAGGTGTCGACTGTCAGTCCGTCATCGCGGGCAAGCCCGGCTCCCACAGTGGCTCTGTGGTGCCTGCGTGGTCGCGTTAATGCTTACTTCTGTTTTTCCAGCTGGTGGTATTTGCCGTCTTTATCCCACTGGTAAACCACGTAGTCGGAGATCTTCAGGTCACCCTTCGAATCCCAGGCTTTTTCGCCCATGACGGTTTTTACCGGGTGAGCCTTGAGCCACTTGGCGGCGTCTTCGCCTTTGTTGGACTTGGCGCCGTTGAAGCCGGCGGCCAGGGCCTGGACCGACGCGTAGGCGTACAGGGTGTAGCCTTCCGGCTCGGTGCCGTTCTTGCGGAACTCTTCCACCACGGCCTTGCTGTCTGGCAGCAGGCGCGGGTCGGCGCCGAAGGTCATGTACACGCCATCGACGTATTGCTTGCCGCCAGCAGTGGCAACCAGTTCGTCGGTTACTACGCCGTCATCGGACATGAACTTGACGTCTTTCAAACCGGCTTCACGGATCTGGCGAACCAGTGGACCGGCTTCCGGGTGCAGGCCGCCGAAGTACACGACGTCAGCGCCAGTAGAACGGATCTTGGTGACCAGGGCGCTGAAGTCTTTCTCGCCACGGGTCAGGCCTTCTTCCAGCACCGGCTTGACGCCGCGCTTGGTCAACTGGGCAGCGGTGGCGTCAGCCAGGCCTTTGCCGTAGGTGTCCTTGTCGTTGATGACGGCGACTTTCTTGCCCTTGAGCACGTCAACGATGTAGTCACCGGCGACGATGCCTTGCTGGTCGTCACGCCCACACATGCGGAACATGGCGGCCAGGCCGCGTTCGGTCACTTGTGGGTTGGTGGAGCCTGGGGTGATAGCGATGATGCCAGCTTCGTCATACACCTCGGAGGCCGGGATGGTGTTGGAAGAGCAGAAGTGCCCGACCACGCCGATCACTTTGTCCTGGTCAGCCAGGCGGTTGGCCACGGCCACGGCTTGTTTGGGTTCGCAAGCATCGTCACCGGCCACCAGCACGATTTTTTCGCCGTTGATGCCGCCGGCCTTGTTGATCACATCGGCTGCCGCCTGGGCACCCTTCATGTACTGCTCACCGAAAGCGGCGTTGGCGCCCGTCATGGGCCCCGCGACGCCGATCTTCACATCAGCTTGAACAAACGTAGAAACACCCAGCGCCGCTGCAACGGCGAGGGCCAGAAAACCTTTCTTGTAAAACGTCTGGGACATGAGTGGTGCTCCGATATTTTTGATTTTTGGCACGACAACTTGCATTCAAACCTTTCACTGAAAGCCCAGAGCAAGGCGCGTGCCATTACGTTTTTATTCTTCAAAAAGACACGGTGTCATTGTTATTGCAGGCGTTTCGCCTCCATTCGCCAGGACGTGCAACCCTCTAGCGTCTATAGGTGCAACCAATGGATCGGAAAAGTACAACCGCGACAGGTCGCACCTGCAACCAAGCCTATAAACGACAGTTCCTGGCGCTGTAACAAACGGCGTAACGGAACTGCACATTTACAGTGCGTGATTGCTACGACTTGCACCAATACAGATTAGTAGCCTGCTAAGAAAATGCAGGCTTTTGAGCGGTATTTCGCTGATCAGATCACGATCCTCAGGCATTGGCCGGCGTGATACAGCGAGAAGCCGGCTTCATACAGACAGCTGCGCAGGCCCACTCCGGCCAGCGGTTGCATGGGAGCGAACGGA
The DNA here is from genome assembly GCF_037479595.1 of Pseudomonas sp. MYb541. NCBI lineage: Bacteria > Pseudomonadati > Pseudomonadota > Gammaproteobacteria > Pseudomonadales > Pseudomonadaceae > Pseudomonas > Pseudomonas sp. MYb541. The sequence goes on from NZ_JBBGYS010000004.1 coordinate 134,682, forward strand.
ATCGGCAGCGCCTGGGGATTCTGGTGACACAGGTAGTCGGCAAATGCCTTGCCGACCACACTGCCGGTGGTTACGCCGCGGCCGTTATAGCCCGTCACTGCTACGAGGCCGGGCGCTGGTTCGAACAGGCGCATCAAATGGTCTGGGGTGAAGGCGATACAGCCGGTCCAGGTGAACTCCCACTGCACCGATTTGAGGTACGGGAAGTAGTGCTGCTGCACCCGATCGGCCCACGCCTTGAGGAACCAGGCGGGTTTCTGATTGCCGTTGCCCAGGCTGCCGAGTAACAGACGGCCATCGGCATCGCGGCGAATGCTGCTCAGCACCTGGCGCGTATCCCATGAACCCTGGCCACCGGGCAGGATCTGTCGGGCGGCGTCGCCCGTGAGCGGAGCCGACGCGACCTGATAGTAATAGCCGGGGAAAAAATTGCGCCGCAACTCGGTCCATTCGCCCTCGGTGTAGGCGTTGGAGGCGATCACCACCTGTGCAGCCTGCACTGAACCCTGAGCGGTCTGCACCGACCAGTGCGAGCCTTGGCGCTCAAGCTGAGTGACCGGTGAGTGATCAAACAACTGCCCGCCAAGCCCGGCAGCAGCATTGGCCAAGCCACTGGTGTAGGCCATCGGGTTCAAGGTGCCAGCGCGCCGGTCCAATAAGGCGGCGGCGATCTTTTTGGTGCCGGTGGCCTGTTCGCAAGCCTGGCCGGTAAGCAGCTCCACTGGCGCGCCCCGGCGTTTCCATTGTGCTTCACGACTGCGCAAATCCGCCTCGCCACGGGCGTTGTGCGCCATGTGCAAGGTGCCTTCACGGCGCAATTGGCAATCGATGGTGTATTTGTCGATCAGGCTGAACACCAGGGACGGCGCCGCACCCAACATGCGGTTGAGCTGGCTGCCCACCGCCTCGCCGAAACCGGCTTCGATCTCGTCCGGCGGGATCCACATGCCGGCGTTGACCAGCCCCACGTTGCGCCCGGAACCACCATGGCCGGTGCGATGGGCCTCCAGCACGGCGACGCTTTTGCCCTGTTCCAGCAAATGAATGGCCGCCGACAAACCGGTGATCCCGGCGCCGATCACGCACACATCCACCTTGACTTCGCCCTTGAGCGCGGCACGGTCCGGCCGGCTGGGGGTGAGGTGCTCCCACAAACATGTTTCGCGTAGTGCCATTGCCAGACTCCGGGATGAAACCTAACAAACAACTGTTATTTTGAATTGCAAACCCAATCAAATGTGGGAGCTGGCTTGCCTGCGATGCAGGCACCTCGGTGTATCAGGTACCCCTGGGTGATGCTATCGCAGGCAAGCCAGCTCCCACATTGACCGCGCTTCGACTTCAGGAATCAGTCGAACGTGATGCCCTGTGCCAGCGGCAACTCCAGCGAGTAGTTCACAGTATTGGTCTGGCGACGCATGTACCCACGCCACGCATCCGAACCCGATTCACGCCCGCCGCCGGTCTCTTTCTCGCCGCCAAACGCGCCGCCGATTTCCGCGCCGCTCGGGCCGATGTTGACGTTGGCGATGCCACAGTCGCTGCCCACTGCCGACATGAATTGCTCGGCTTCACGCACGTCGGTGGTGAAGATGCACGATGACAGGCCTTGAGGCACGGCGTTGTTCAGACGCAGGGCTTCGTTGAAGTCGGTGTAGCCAATCACATAGAGGATCGGCGCGAAGGTCTCGGTGCACACCACGTCGCTTTGCTCGGGCATTTCCACAATCGCTGGCGATACGTAGTAGGCATTCGGAAACGTGTCTTCCAGTTGGCGCTTGCCGCCGAACACCTTGCCGCCTTCGCTCAAGGCTTGCTCCAGGGCGTCCTGCATGTTGTCGAAGCCGTGCTTGTCGATCAGCGGGCCGATCAGGTTGCCTTCCAGCGGGTGGCCGATGCGCACTTTGGAATAAGCGGCCTTGAGGCGGGTGACGATTTCTTCTTTCACCGACTCATGGGCGATCAGCCGACGCAGGGTGGTGCAGCGTTGGCCGGCAGTGCCGACGGCGCTGAACAGGATGGCGCGCACGGCCATGTCCAGGTCGGCGCTCGGGCCGAGGATCATCGCGTTGTTGCCGCCCAGTTCGAGGATGCTGCGGGCAAAACGTGCGGCGACTTTCGGCGCCACTTCGCGGCCCATGCGGGTGCTGCCGGTGGCGCTGATCAGGGCGACACGCGGGTCGTCCACCAGTGCAGCACCGGCGTCGCGGCCGCCGATGATCACTTGGCTCAGGTATTCCGGGGCGCCATCGAATTTCTTCAGCACGCGCTCGAACAACGCCTGGCAGGCCAGCGCAGTGAGCGGGGTCTTTTCCGAGGGTTTCCAGATCACGGCGTTGCCGCATACCAGCGCCAGGGTGGTGTTCCACGCCCACACGGCGACCGGGAAGTTAAAGGCACTGATCACGCCAACCACGCCCAGCGGATGCCAGGTTTCACGCATATGGTGGCCTGGGCGCTCGGAGGCGATGGTCAAGCCGTACAACTGGCGCGACAAACCGACAGCGAAGTCGCAGATGTCGATCATTTCCTGCACTTCACCCAGGCCTTCCTGGGTGATCTTGCCGGCTTCCCAGGACACCAGCTCGCCCAGGTCGGCCTTGTATTCGCGCAATACGTCACCGAACTGGCGCACCAGTTCGCCACGGCGCGGTGCTGGCACTTTGCGCCAGGCCTCGAATGCATGCTCGGCGCGACTGACCTGTTGCTCCACCTCGGCGGCACCTTCCCAGTGCACACTGCCGATACGGCTGCCATCAATCGGCGAATGCACGGGCTGCTTGCCCGACTGGTACAGCGCCGGGTTTACCCCGAGACGATCAAGCAATGCGGCAACCATGGGTCACTCCTTCAATCTCAAACAGAAAATTCGCGCCGCTGGCGACACGGCGATCCAGAGCTTATTTGTAGCTGGCCCAAGACTTGCCAACAAACGACGATTAGGCGAGATATCATTCCGTTTATTCATGCAAAGAATAAAAAAGAGGCGTGCCGTGCTGAACAAAAGACATTTGCCTTCGATCACCGCCTTGCAGTGCTTCGAAGCCGCCACCCGCCACCTGAGCTTCACCCGCGCCGCCGAGGAACTGAACCTCACGCAGAGCGCGGTGAGCAAGCAGGTGGCGCAGTTGGAAGAGTTGCTGCAGCACTTGCTGTTCCGCCGCGTGCGCCGGCGCTTGCAGATGACCCCAGCGGGTGACTTGTACCTGGTGGAGGTGCGCAAGATCCTCACGCAGGTGGAGATGTCGACTCACTACCTGCGCTCCTACGGTGGCGAAACCGAAGTGCTGCGGGTCTCCACGCCCTACACCTTCGGCGCGCGCTGGCTGGTGCCGCGCCTGAAGGGCTGGCGACTGCGTCACCCGCAGATCCACCTGGACCTGTGCAATGAACAGGAGCCGGATGAGTTGCTGCAAGGCAAGGCCGACATGGCGTTCTACTTCGGCCAGGGTTCACGCCCCGGCACCGAGAGCCTGAAACTGTTCAGCGAAGAGCTTGTACCGGTGTGCGCGCCGGAGAGCCTGCCGGCGCAGCCATTCTCTGACCCCACGCAATTGAGCAACCTGGTGCTGCTGCAAAACGCCTCGCGCCCCCAGGGCTGGCATGACTGGTTCGCCAGCCAGGGCTACCAGACCGAGCACAGCTATCACGGGCCGCGGTTCGACACCTTTTATATGTGCATCCGTGCCGCGCAGGTGGGTTGTGGCGTGGCGCTGCTGCCGCGCTTTCTGGTGGAAGAGGAACTGGCCGATGGCAAGCTGGTGATCCCCTGGCAGCATGCGATGCCCAGTCAGGATGCATATTACCTGGCGTATCCGGAGCATTCGGCGGAGGTGCCCAAGGTGCGCGATTTTGTGAAGTGGATGATGGAGCAGGTGGATGGCTGACTACCGCCATCGCCGGCAAGCCAGCTCCATATTTCAAGGTAGGAGCCGGCTTGCCGGCGATAGCGCCAGTAGCCTCGACAAAAAAATCACTGGCAAACCGACCCGCGTCTATGCGCCACTAGCCCCCTTCCTTAATTGTGCGTAAAGGTCGGCGCCCATCGCCGACCCGTCTGGAGATTCCCGTTATGAGCGAGAGTGTGTTTGCCGATCGCATCGTGCAGAACTTGCTCGACACCGACTTCTACAAGCTGACCATGATGCAGGCGGTGCTGCACAACTACCCCAACGTGGAAGTTGAATGGGAGTTCCGCTGCCGTAACAGCGAAGACCTGCGCCCTTACCTGGCGGAGATCCGCTACCAGATCGAACGCCTCGCCGAGCTGAGCCTGAGCCCCGACCAGTTGGGTTTCCTGGAACGCATCAGCTTCATGAAGCCGGACTTTTTGCGCTTCCTCGGGCTGTTCCGCTTCAACCTGCGCTACGTACAGACTGGCATCGAGAACGGCGAACTGTTCATCCGCCTGCGCGGGCCGTGGCTGCATGTGATCCTGTTTGAAGTGCCGATGCTGGCCATCGTCAGCGAAGTGCGTAACCGCTACCGTTACCAGACCGTGATCCTCGAACAGGCGCGGGAGCAGCTGTACCGCAAGTTCGACTGGCTGACGGCCAACGCCAGCAGCGATGAACTGTCGGAGCTGCAAGTGGCCGACTTCGGCACGCGTCGGCGCTTTTCGTACCGGGTGCAGGAAGAAGTGGTCAGCGTGCTCAAGCACGACTTCCCCGGCCGTTTCGTCGGCACCAGCAACGTGCACCTGGCCCGCGAGTTCGATATGAAGCCGCTGGGCACCATGGCCCACGAGTGGATCATGGCCCACCAGCAACTCGGACCGCGCCTGATCGACAGCCAGATCGCCGCGCTCGACTGCTGGGTCCGCGAATACCGTGGCCTGCTGGGCATCGCCCTGACCGACTGCATCACCACCGACGCGTTCCTGGGCGACTTCGACCTGTACTTCGCCAAGCTGTTCGACGGCCTGCGCCATGACTCCGGCGATCCCGTGCAATGGGCAGAAAAAGCCATCGCCCACTACCACAAGCTCGGCATCGAGCCGATGAGCAAGACGTTGGTGTTCTCCGACAGCCTGTCACTGCCCAAGGCCCTGGAGATATTCCGCGCCCTGCGTGGTCGCATTAATGTGAGCTTCGGCATCGGCACCAACCTGACCTGCGACATTCCAGGTGTTGAGCCGATGAGCATCGTGCTTAAAATGACCGCCTGCAATGGCCAACCCGTCGCGAAGATCTCCGATGAAGCGGGCAAGACCCACTGCACCGACCCGAATTTCGTCGCCTATTTGCGTCATGTTTTCAAAGTACCTGCCATCTCTAGCAAGGAGTGAATCATGCAAGCCGTACAGCGTGAGATTGCTGAACAGCTCAAGGTCCAAGCGCCGTTCAACGACCAAGCCGCCCTAGAGGCCGAGGTTGCCCGCCGCGTGACCTTTATCCAGGACTGCCTGCGCAATTCCGGGCTCAAGACGCTGGTGCTGGGCATCAGCGGTGGCGTCGACTCCCTGACCGCAGGCCTCTTGGCCCAACGCGCGGTGAAAGAATTGCGTGAGAACAGCGGTGATGAGGCTTACCGCTTTATTGCGGTGCGCCTGCCTTACGAAACCCAGTTCGACGAAATCGATGCCACCGCCTCGGTGGACTTTATCGAGCCGGACGAGCGCCACACCGTGAACATCGGCCCGGCGGTCAAGGCGCTGGCCAATGAAGTGGCAGCGTTTGAGGGCAAGGCTGCGGTATCCCGGGATTTCGTGCTGGGCAACACCAAGGCGCGCATGCGCATGGTGGCGCAGTACACCATCGCAGGCGCAGCCGGTGGCCTGGTGATCGGCACCGACCATGCAGCGGAAGCGGTGATGGGCTTTTTCACCAAGTTCGGTGATGGCGCATGCGATTTGGCGCCGTTGAGCGGCCTGGTGAAGAACCAGGTGCGTGCGATCGCGCGGCACTTTGGCGCGCCGGAGTCGTTGGTGGAGAAGATTCCGACTGCCGATCTCGAAGACCTGTCGCCAGGCAAGCCGGACGAAGCGTCACATGGCGTGACCTACGCCGAGATCGATGCGTTCCTGCACGGCGAGCCGGTGCGTGAGGAAGCGTTCAAGATTATCTGCGACACCTACCGCAAGACCGAGCACAAGCGGGTCATGCCGTTTGCGCCATGAGGTGAGACAGGTAGTTTTGTATTGATTGCCTGATCGCCATCGCAGGCAAGCCAGCTCCCACAGTTGACCTAGTTCCAGCATGAGAATGCGGTCAACTGTAGGAGCTGGCTTGCCTGCGAAGAACGATAACGCGGTGTTACTTCAGGGTCACAGAGCCTTTCATCATCGAGATGTGGCCTGGGAACGAGCAGAAGAATGCGTAGTCAGTGCCCGCCTTCAGCTTCGACACATCGAAGGTCACCGAATCTTTCTCGCCAGCACCGATGATCTTGGTGTGGGCGATGATGCGTGCGTCGCCTTCCTTCAGGTAGTCCTTATCGATACCGGCAGCCATGCCGTCGGTGGCAACCGGCTGCATGTCAGCGGCGCTGGTCAGCACCCAGTTATGGCCCATGACGTTTTTCGGCAGGTTGCCGGAGTGAGTCAGCTCAACGGTGAACGTCTTGCAGCTCTTGTCGATTTCAATGGCTTTGGTGTTGAAGGACATTTGGTCGGTGGAGTCGACAGTGACCTTGCACTCTGCAGCAAGCAACTGGCCGCTCGCCAGAGTCAGCAGGGAAACAGCAACGAGTTTGGCAAACATGTGAATCTCCAAGGCAGGGTTTAAAAAACGCGTATTGCGACAAGGGTGCCTGAATCAGGCAGGAATTCTTATGATCTGAATCAACAGATTGTATACAACTTTAGGCTATCAGACTTATCAACACAATCTACCAGCCAAAGTACAACCCCCTGACTATGATCGACTCATCACCCATCGGAGTTCGAGCCATGCACCTCAACCAACTGTTCAACGGCCTTCTGGCCGCCTACGCCTGCGGTAAGTGAAGGCCAAGCGCACCCTGAAGCTGCTACCATGTCGTCCCAAGGCAGCTGCGCGCCGCCACCCTCACCTTCGACCCTAGAGGATCGCCCATGGCCAAACCTAATTACTCCTTCGCCAAACGTCAGAGAGACTTGGCCAAGGAGCAGAAGAAAGAGGAAAAACTGCAACGCAAGAAAGCCGCTGCAGAAGAAGAGGCCAATGGGCTGAACGCCGATGTTGATGGTGAAGAAACGAGCGACGAGACCGAAACACCAAAAGATCCGGCTGAATAAATTCCTTTGTGCTGAGCCGGCCCGCCCGGCTCGGCACAATCCACCGTTATTCCAGCGGCATCACCGTTACCCTCACCTCCGGGTCATGGCTCCCTCCCCCCAGAATCACCCCTCGCAACGGCGACACATCGGAAAAGTCCCGGCCCCAGGCCAGGGTGATGTGCTCCAGTGCCGGCTGCACATTGTTCGTCGGATCGAAATCCACCCAGCCCGAAACCGGGCAATACACCGAGACCCACGCGTGGGACGCATCGGCGCCGATCAGCCGTGGCTGGCCGGGCGGTGGCTGGGTAAGCAGGTAGCCGCTGATATAGCGTGCCGCGAGGCCCCGCGAGCGTAGGCAGGCGAGCATCAGGTGGGCGAAGTCCTGGCACACGCCGCGACGGCGCTCCAGCACTTCCACCAGCGGCGTGGCGACTTGGGTGGCCTCGGCGTCGAAGGTAAATTCGCTGAAGATCTTTTCCATCAGCGCCTGCACGCCCAGCAGCAGCGGTTTGCCGGGAGGAAAGCAGCTTTCGGAAAATTCGACGAAGGTTTTCTTCAAGTGCACGTAGGGCGATTCGAAGCGGTAGCGGCAGGCTTCGATCAATTCACCGGACATAGGCTGGCTGCTGTAGGTCAGGCTGTCGCGGGTCTGGTCCCAGGCGGGCGACTGCTGGAAATCCAGCGCCGGCCGCGCCAGCACTTCCACGGTCAGCCCGGCGTTTACCAGCAATTCATCATGAGGCCGCTCGAATGCCAGGCGCGTGATCGGGTTGCCAAACACGTCCAGCTCATCGCGGCGCGAGGTCGGTTCCGGGCTGATATCCAGTTGCTGCAAGCTGCAACGCTGCCAGGCGCACGGCCGTGGCCACAAATGCGCCAACTGCTGGGCCAGGGACACCGGGCTGTCATAGTGGTAATGGGTATCGTGGAAAATCTGGTAGCGCGCACTCATCACACCGACACCGTTTGCTGGCTGACATCATCCACATGGGCAAAGTGACGCAAGGCCAGGCGGTCCGACACTTGCCCACTCTCATCGGCGACTGCTTGCAGCAGGTCCGCCAGGCCGTCCAATGCGGCACGCACGCTGGCCTCACCAAACAACGGGTTCTCCAGGCAACCGAGGTCGAACCGCGCCAGGCGCTCCACCAACGGGCCGAGACCGGTTTCCCGTGGCACACCAAAGTCGTCATTGAGACGCCGCAGCGTGCGGCTCACCAACTTGAGCTGGAACAACACCGCATGGGGGTTCTGCTCGTCCAGCAGCAGCAAGTCGAGTACCGGGATCAGTTGCGGCACCGCAAGGTAACGCGAACGGTAGGTGATGCTGCTGTTGCCCAGTTCCAGCAACCACTCCAATCCCGCCTGGTCAAACACCGCCACGCCGCGCAGGAACGCCGCCAGGCTGCTGCTCAGGAATTGCAGGCGCTCGATACGCCGGCCCATCATCAAAAAGCGCCAGCCTTCGTCACGGGTCATGTCATCCAGGGCAAACCCGGACAACGCCGCCAGGGACATCACCAGACGGTTGAGGAAGTCCAGCAACTCGCCAAAATCCGGTGACTCGCTTTCCAGCTCCACGGCTTCGCGCTGCAGCTCCACCAGGGCCTGCCAGTTCTCCCGGGACAGTTTGCCGCGTACCTGCGACGCCGCCCACTGCAAGCGTTGCAGGTTGGCGCGCAGGCTCGACGGCCAGTCATCGCCGAGCAGCGCCGCCAGCAGGCGTTCGGGCAACTCGCCCTCTTCCGGCAGCAGCCGCAGGTTTTCACCCAGCTCGACAGCCGCCTGCAGGGCCAGCGGGTCGTCGCCATCCACATAACGCGCCAGCACGATACGCAGCCAACGCGCGCTGTCGTCGCAGCGTTCGCAGTAACGGCCAAACCAGAACAGGTTTTCCACTACGCGGGACGGTAGATAAGGATCGCGGCGTACCAGGTCATGGGCGCCAATCGCACGCTGTGCACGCCAGTGTTCGCCACCGGCGGCGCGCTCGCCGAGTACCCAGGTGTCCTTGCTGGCACCACCGCGTTGCATCGACACCACTTCGGCATCGGCTTCGGCCGCTACGCGCGTCAGGCCACCGGGCAGCACACGGTAACCGTCGTCACTGGCCACGGCGTATACGCGCATGCCGATGGCGCGGTGTTGCAGGTGGTCATCCACGGTGTGCCATACCGGCGCCTGGGACAATTGAGCCAGCTCCTGGGCGACGTAGGCGTAGGGCCGCGCGCGCATGCGCTCGGCCAAGGCCTGGCGTTGTTCGTCGTTGAGGTCGCGGCCGAATACCGGCGCAAAACTCTGCGACGGAAACGCGGGTTTGATCAGCAACTCCGGCAGTTTCTCCAGCGCTTCGGCCAGCACCGGCGCCTCACCGCACCACCAGGTGGCGATGGACGGCAGAATCAGTTTTTCGCCAAACAGGAATTCGTTGATCTTCGGCAGAAAGCCCAGCAAACCGGGGGACTCCAGCACGCCGCTGCCCAGGGCATTGGCCACCAGCACATTGCCTTGGCGCACGGCATCCAGCAAACCCGGTACGCCGAGGGCCGAGTCAGTGCGCAGCTCAAGCGGGTCGCAGAAATCATCGTCGAGGCGACGCATGATCGCGTGCACCCGGCGTAGGCCGCTGAGGGTTTTCAGGAACACAGTGCTGTCGCGCACGGTGAGGTCGCCGCCCTCCACCAGCGGGTAGCCGAGCTGGCGGGCGAGGTAAAGATGCTCGAAGTAACTTTCATTGAACCGGCCGGGCGTCAGCAGCACGATCAGCGGCGGCTGGTCATCACCGGGCGCCTGGCGGGCCAGGGTTTCCTGCAAGGTGCGGAAGAACCCGGTGAGATGCTGCACCTGCAAGTCACGGTAAAGATCCGGGAAGGCGCGGGACACGATGGTGCGGTTTTCCAACGCATATCCGGCACCGGACGGCGCCTGGGTACGGTCGGCGGTGACCCACCAGCGACCATCCGGCGTGCGCGCCAGGTCCACGGCATAGAGGTGCAGGAACGCACCGTCCGGCGGCTGGATGCCCTGGCACGGCCACAGGAAATTGTTATGTCCGAATACCAGCTCAGCCGGCAGCAAGCCTTCCTTGATCAGGCGTTGCGGGCCATAGAGATCGGCCAGTACGGCATTGAGCAGGCGTGCACGTTGCGCGATACCCGCCGACAGGTGCTGCCATTCATCAGCGGCCAACACATGGGGCAGTAGGTCCAGCTCCCACGGGCGGTCGGCGCCCTTGGGGTCGGCGTAGACGTTATAGGTCACGCCGTTTTCCTGGATCTGCCGGGTCAACAGCGCCTGGCGCTGGGCCAGTTGCGCGGGCGTGCTGCGTTGCAGGTGATCCAGCAAGCGCCGCCAATGGGCACGCACCGCGCCGCTGTCATCCAGCAGTTCGTGATAAGTGCCCGCGGTCAGCGGGTAACGGTCGAGCAAGTCGGACATGGAACGCTCGGCAGAGGCAAGGGGGCTCAGATTAACTCAACAAACACTGCAAATCCCCTGTAGCCCCCGGCTTTTGTGGTGAGCGGGCTTGCCCCGCGCGAGGCAAGCTCGCTCACCACAAAAGCTAGCGTCCACAGGGGATCGCATTCAGTCATTTTTATTGGGGAAACGCCGTAGATCCAGGGTCATCGGCAATTCGTCGTTAATGACAACCGTCGGCACGTCGAGCTTCCCTGGGCTATGCCCCAACCGGAAAAACCGCGCCATGCGCCGGCTCTCTGCCTCGTTGGCATTCACCGGCAGGCTGTCGTAGTTGCGCCCACCCGGATGGGCGACGTGGTATTGGCAGCCGCCCAGCGAACGCTGCATCCAAGTGTCCAGCAGATCGAACACCAGCGGCGCATGCACCGGGATGGTCGGTTGCAGGCAGTTAGCCGGTTGCCAGGCGCGGTAACGCACGCCAGCGACGAACTCACCGACTCGCCCAGTCGGTTGCAGCGGCACCGGGACGCCATTGCAGGTCAGCAGGTAGCGCTGCGAGGGCAGCCCGGTCAATTTGACTTGCAGGCGCTCAAGAGATGAATCCACATAACGCACTGTGCCGCCGACCGCGCCCTCCTCGCCCAGGACGTGCCAGGGTTCCAGAGCCTGACGCAGCTCCAGCTCGATCCCGCTGACGGCGTAGTCACCCACTTTGGGGAAACGGAATTCCAGGTGCGCGGCAAACCACTCGGCGCGCAGCGGATAGCCGGCGCTGTTGAGTTCGACGATCACGTCGGCAAAGTCTTGCTCGATGAAATGCGGCAGCAGGAAACGGTCGTGCAGCTCTGTGCCCCAACGTGCCAGCTTCGGCGGCGCGTAGGGTTCGCGCCAGAATCGCGCGACCAAGGCGCGCAGCAGCAATTGCTGGGTCAGGCTCATGCGGGCATGGGGCGGCATTTCAAACGCGCGCAGTTCCAGCAGGCCGAGGCGGCCGGTGGCGCCGTCCGGCGAGTAGAGTTTGTCGATGCAGAATTCGGCGCGGTGGGTGTTGCCAGTCACGTCGATCAGCAGGTTGCGCAGCAGGCGGTCCACCAACCACGGCGGGCATTCCTCACCGGGTTCTGGCATTTGTGCGAAGGCGATTTCCAGTTCGTACAACGCGTCATTACGCGCCTCGTCCACCCGTGGAGCCTGGGAAGTCGGGCCGATGAACAGGCCGGAAAACAGGTAGGACAATGACGGATGGTTGTGCCAGTAGCTGATCAGACTGCGCAGCAGATCGGGTCGGCGCAGGAACGGTGAGTCCTTGGGCGTTGCACCACCGAGTACAAAGTGATTACCGCCGCCGGTGCCGGTGTGACGCCCGTCGATCATGAATTTTTCGGTGGTCAATCGCGTTTGCCGCGCCTCTTCGTAGAGAAATTCGGTGCGTTCCACCAATTCGTCCCAAGTGGCGGACGGCTGCACGTTGACCTCAATCACACCCGGGTCCGGCGTGACGCGGAAGTTACTCAGCCGCGTGTCGGCCGGCGGCTCGTAGCCTTCCAGCAATACCGGGCAGTGCAGCTCTTCGGCAGTGGCTTCAATGGCTGCCACCAGTTCCAGATAGTCTTCGACGCGCTCCAGGGGCGGCATGAACAGATAGAGGCGCCCTTCCCGTGCCTCAGCGCACAGAGCGGTGCGAGTCAGCCAGTCGGCGGACTCGTCCACCTTGGGCACACGCTCCTCGCTCGGCGCGGCCTCATCATGGTGTTGCAGTTGCACAGTGGACGGCAGCTCCGGCTGATCCTGATTCGGGTCAGTCGGGTGCACAAACGGATACTCCGCCGCCGTCACCCATGGCTGCGAGGCCAATGGCAGGCGATAACCCAGCGGCGAATCCCCCGGCACCAGGCGGCAGTGGTTGTCGCGCAAATACCAGCGCCCGCTTTGCCAGCGGTCATTGGCTGCCGTACGCGCCAACGGCAGCACTTGGCCGATGACTTTATCCAGGCCCTGGCTGAACACCTTGCGCAGGCGTTCGCGCTCCAGATCGTCGCTCAGCCGCGGATCTTGGGCGGTGACGTTCTGCGGCAGCGCACCCTCGCGCCACAGGTAGTAGAAGTTGTCTTCGAACGCCGGGAACACAAAGCGCGCCGGTAATTTGAGGCGCTCTGCGACGCCGGCCAGGAAACGTCCGGCCAGCGCACCGTCAGCGCCGTAGTCCGCCTGCTCATCGGCAATCAACGCGCTGTTGTGCCAGATCGGCACACCGTCGCGGCGCCAGTAGCAGTTGAGCGACCAACGCGGCAGTTGCTCGCCGGGGTACCACTTGCCCTGGCCGAAGTGCACCAACCCCTTGGGTGCGTAGTGCTTGCGCATGCGCTGGAACAGCTCGGCAGACAGTCGGCGCTTGTCCGGACCTAAGGCGGCGGTGTTCCACTCGGCGCCGTCGGGATCGTCGATGGAAACGAAGGTCGGCTCGCCGCCCATGGTCAGGCGCACATCGTCCTTGAGCAGGTCGCCATCGATCTGACGGCCCAAGGCCTGGATCGCCAGCCATTGTTCTTCGGTGTAAGGCTTGGTGACGCGTGGGGCTTCCCAAATCCGCTCAACCGACATTTCGTGGGTGAATTCGCACTCGCAAGGCTCCACCAGCCCACTGATCGGTGCGGCGGACGATGGATCGGGACTACACGCCAACGGAATATGGCCTTCACCGGCGAACAACCCGGACGTGGCATCCAGGCCAATCCAGCCGGCGCCGGGCAAATACACTTCGCACCAGGCGTGCAGGTCGGTGAAGTCCACTTCGGTGCCGGAGGGCCCATCGAGGGCTTTGACGTCAGCCGTGAGCTGAATCAGGTAACCGGACACGAAACGTGCTGCCAGCCCCAGATTGCGCAGAATCTGCACCAGCAACCAGGCCGAGTCGCGGCATGAGCCAGAGGCGTTTTCCAGGGTGAACTCTGGGGTTTGCACGCCTGGCTCCATGCGGATCAGGTAGCCGATATCGGCCGCCAAGCGCTGATTGAGGCCCACCAGAAAGTCCACGGCCGGCAAGGGTGTGCGGTCGATACCCGCCAGGTACGCGGCGAACTTCGGCGTCAACGGCAGGGTTTCCAAGTACGGCGCCAGCTCACGCTGCTCGTCGGCGGCGTAGCTGAAGGGGATTTTCTCGGCATAGGGCTCGAGGAAAAAGTCGAAGGGGTTGAACACCGCCATTTCAGCGACCAGGTCGACTTCGATGCGCAGCTCGTCAGTCTTTTCCGGGAACACCAACCGCGCCAGGTAATTGCCCTGGGGGTCCTGCTGCCAGTTGATGAAATGCTGCTCAGGCAGCACTTTCAGCGCGTAGGACAAAATCCGCGTGCGGCTATGGGCTGCTGGGCGCAACCGCACGATTTGTGGGCCGAGCTCGACAGCGCGGTCGTAGCGGTAATGCGTAACGTGGTGCAACGCGACATGAATCGACACGGCGGCCTCCTGCGAGCCAGGGCATGGGAACAAAGCGCGCAAGACTTATGCCAGAGCGGCGGTCATTGCGCTTTATCGTAAGACCCGGTGCAGTACAGCACCAAAACGGCGCCAACGGCGGTGCCATGGTGCAAGTGACGCACATATTTGTGGCGCCGGTGTGAAGGCGGGTGGGGAATCTACCCAATCAGCCGGTTTTGCGCTTGGCGATCGCGGCTTGGCGCAGGTGGCGGATCTCAAGCAGCTTCTGGCGCATTTCGCGATGGCGCTTGCTGTTGAGCAGCAACAATCCAAGCAGCGGGAAGAGCACAGCCGAGCCATAGACCAGCGTGTGCAGGTCGTATTGAATCATTGGCAGTACGAACAACAGGCAAGCGCCGAGATAGCCCGCCACCAGTTTCGTCGCCCACGGATAGCCGCGCGCGATCATGACGTTGCCAAATACCAGCACCGCGACCAGCATCAGGATCGCAGCGCCCGAACAGCCGGATTTAAGCGCGGGATCAGTGTCGCGCAAATAGGTTACGCCCGCCGTGGAAACCGCAGCGGAGCCGGAAAAGATCGCCATGAAAATCGTGCCCATGAACACGGGGAAATAGCGCGCGAGAAAACTGCCCATGTCGGGAAAGCCTTTCATTCCGTCAGGTCCTCGTACAGGCCGATGGCAATGGTCTCGGCAGTGCCGACGTGACCTGTTCGATGGCTGCCCCATATTCCCAAGAGCCCGCCCAAGGCATCCTTGAGTTGGGTCAGGGTGGCATGGCGGATCTCCGTAGAGCTGTAGCTCTTGGTGAGCTTGCCGGCGCGTTGCTGCAATTTGAGTAGCTTGGGCGTCAGGCTGGGGTCCCGAAGGCTCAGCAATTCCTTGGTCAATTTCTTGCGCTCCTGGCGGCTCAAACCCTTGAGCAGCTCGTACCAACTCTTGCCCAATGCCGCGGCCTTATTGGCCTTGAGCAGCCTTACGGTGGTCAGCGCGCCCGTGCCGATGCCCACTAATGAGGCCGCATCCAGGATGGGTGAAACTGCGCCATACCACTCGGCGTCGTCCATGCGGTCGTTGGCATCCGGATCCAGTATTTCGTTATAGGTGCGCGCCACGCCGAACCCGCATTGTGCGCTACTGGCCAATGCCGCCGTGACACCAATGCCCACCACAAACGCACTGGCGCCGGCCGTGAATGGTACGGCTACGCTACCGCTGAACACCACAACCCAGCCGATGATCGCTGCGCCGCAAGAAAGCCCCATATCAAAAGCCTCTTTTTGAAGACGCCCTTCACGGGGGTCAGTCTTCACCTGCTCTACAAACTGCGCAGGCGAGATGTACTTCTGCGCCTCGCGCAAGATGATGCGCTTGGGTCTGATACTGCAGATGGGCTTGAATTCGCGCAGGGTGACCACGTTGAAATCAGCGTCAATGTACACGACGCCTGCACCGACAATACCGGGGTCGCCATCGATGGCGGCGAACAGGCGCGGCAGGTTGATCTGGCTTTCGATGCGCTGGCGCGCCATGAACTGAGAGCGGTTGGAGTCCATGCCGATGCCAGCAAGGGGGTTACCCATGAGTGTTCTTCCTTGAAGTCGAGGGCGGCCAGACTGGCCTCATCGCGGGCAAGCCCGGCTCCCACAGTTGACCGGGTTTCAACGCTGGAATGCGGTCAACCGCGGGCTTGCCTGGGATGGCGACAACATCATAGCCCAAGCGGGAATTGGAGGAGATCACCATCAGATCGTCCCCATGAGCTGGAAAATAGCGCGCGAAAAAACCGGTTATCGACGGCGACTCCTTCACATGCGGCTACTCGACCCAACGGTTGATTTGACAGATTGCCGAATGCGACGGATTCCCACCAGTTTTGCACGCATCTCTCGTTGAACCTTGCTGTTAAGTATAAACAATCCAAGGAACGGGAATAACAGCGCCAACCCATAGAGAACTTTATGAGGCTGGTACTGAAGCATTGGGACGACAAACAATAGACAGACAACGTAGATACCGACCATTACCCACACCCAGGAGGGTCGGCCCCGCAAAATCATAAAGTTGCTATGGACCGTCAACAGAATGAGCAGCGCCCCGGCAGACATGATCTTGAGCCCCACTTGAGCAATGGGCGCATCACGAAAATAGGTGATGAACGCCAGCGCCACAGCCAACGCCAAAGAAAAACACGCAGCAAATACGCCGCCCATAAACGTCAGAAAGTATTGCCTGAAAAAGTCGCGTAGCGTCATTAACTCGTTCATTCGTTTATTTCCTCGTACAACCCAATCGCGATGGTATTGACGTTTCCGGAGTACGCACTCCCGCCAAATCCTATGGTTGCGCCGAGGACGTCTTTGATCTGGGTAGTGGTGCTGTGCTTGAGCTGCGTAGGGGTGAAACGCTTGGTGAGTTCGCCCGACGCCTGCCTCAATTTGATCATCTTCGCGGTCAAGCTGGGATGGTTGATGCTCAGCAGCTCTTTCGTCAGCTTGGCTCTTTCCTGGCGATTCAAACCGCGAAGCACATCACGCAGGCTCTTGCCCGTCGATGCTTTGGCGGCCCTGACCAGCTTGACCGTCGTCAGGGCCGAAGCGCCCACACCTGCCAGTGATACGGCGTCCAGCACGATGGACGCATTCTGGTACCAGCCTTCACTGTCGAGCGAATCCTTGACCTCAGGTTTGGCGACTTCCAGCGCTGTTCGGGCAATGCCGTTAAAGCACTGAAGCATACTCGCGCCGGCAGCCGCATACCCCACCACAACGATGACGGAACTGGCGCCAGCGCTGAAAGGCACCAGAATGGTTCCACTGGCAATCGCAGCCCAACTGATGACAGCCCCAAAGCAGGAGATTCCGGTATTTACGGCCTCGCCAATCAGTCGCGACTCTCGAGGATTGCTCACGACATGTTGAGCAAACTGCGTTGGCGCAATGTACTTCTGCGCTTCACGCAAAATGATGCGCTTAGGCTTGATGCTGCAGATGGGCTTGAATTCGCGCAGGGTAATGATGTTGAAGTCAGCGTCGATATACACCACGCCTGCGCCGACAATCCCGGGGTCGGCGTCGATAGCCGCGAACAGGCGCGGCAGGTTGATCTGGCTTTCAATGCGCTGGCGCGCCATGAACTGCGAGCGGTTGGAGTCCATGCCGATACCGGCCAGGGGGTTACCCATGGGGTGTTCTTCCTTGAAATGGGTGGTGACTGAACTGACGCCTTCGCGAGCAAGCCCGCTCCCACATTTTGATTTGCGAATACATTCAAGTGTGGGAGCGGGCTTGCTCGCGAAGGCGATTTAATGGTCGCCACCTTAACAAACAGGCTCGCCACCGAATAGAAAGCAAAACGCCAGCACAAGGCTGGCGTTTTACATGTTCAGACTGCGATCAACGCGGCACGACCGGCTTGCGCGCAGGCTTGCCGCCCTTGCCCTTGGCCGCATCGGCGCGCTCCTTGGCGGCCTGCTTGTTGCGCGCCTGGGCCGCGGCCTTGGCTTGCTCACGCTTGTCCCACGGGTTGCTGCCGTCGCTGCCGCGAGGAGGCAAACCGGTGTGCTGGGTGAGGATCTTCGTGGTGGTTTCCTTGGCGACCTTATGGCTGCCGGCCGGCGTCGAGTTCTTGCGACGCGCGCTCTGGTAGCTGTCGGTGCTCGGCTGGTGCAGCGGGATCAGTTGGTCCTTGCCTGGCCCGATCAAGTCGGCACGGCCCATGCGGGTCAGTGCTTCACGCAGCATTGGCCAGCCTTTCGGGTCGTGGTAACGCAGGAAGGCCTTGTGCAGACGGCGCTGCTCTTCGCTCTTGACGATGGTCACCGCGTCGCTCTTGTAGGTGACCTTGCGCAGCGGGTTCTTGCCCGAGTGGTACATCGCGGTGGCGGTGGCCATCGGCGACGGGTAGAACGCCTGCACCTGGTCGGCGCGGAAGCCGTTGCCCTTGAGCCACAGGGCCAGGTTCATCATGTCTTCATCGGTGGTGCCCGGGTGGGCGGCGATGAAGTAAGGAATCAGGTACTGCTCCTTGCCCGCTTCCTTGGTGTACTTCTCGAACATGCGCTTGAACTTGTCATAGCTGCCAATGCCCGGTTTCATCATCTGGTTGAGCGGACCTTCCTCGGTGTGTTCCGGGGCGATCTTCAGGTAACCACCGACGTGGTGGGTGACCAGCTCTTTCACGTATTCCGGCGACTCGACGGCCAAGTCATAGCGCAGGCCGGAGGCGATCAGGATCTTCTTCACACCCGGCAATGCACGCGCGCTGCGATACAGCTGGATCAACGACGAGTGATCAGTGTTCAGGTTCGGGCAGATACCGGGGAACACGCACGATGGCTTGCGGCACGCGGATTCGATTTCCGGGCTCTTGCAGGCGATGCGGTACATGTTCGCGGTCGGGCCGCCGAGGTCGGAGATCACGCCGGTAAAGCCCGGCACTTTGTCGCGGATCTCTTCGATCTCGCGGATGATCGACTCCTCGGAACGGTTCTGGATGATGCGCCCTTCGTGCTCGGTGATCGAGCAGAAGGTGCAGCCACCAAAGCAGCCACGCATGATGTTCACCGAGAAACGGATCATGTCGTAGGCCGGGATCTTTTCCTTGCCATACGCCGGGTGCGGGACACGTGCGTAAGGCATGCCGAACACGTAGTCCATTTCTTCGGTGGTCATCGGAATGGGCGGCGGGTTGAACCACACGTCCACTTCACCGTGCTTCTGCACCAGGGCACGGGCGTTGCCTGGGTTGGTTTCCAGGTGCAACACGCGGTTGGCGTGGGCGTAGAGCACGGCGTCGCCACGGACCTTCTCTACCGAAGGCAGACGGATCACGGTCTTGTCGCGGGTCATGCGCGGGCTGGCGAGGATCTGGACGACCTTGGCTTCTTCCGGGTCATCCACCGGCCCCTTCTCTTGCTCGATAGCGCAAGCCTGGGTGTCTTGAGTGTTGACGTACGGGTTGATGATCTTGTCGATCTTGCCCGGACGGTCGATCCGCGTGGAGTCCACTTCGTACCAGCCCACCGGCGTGTCACGGCGAATGAACGCGGTACCACGCACGTCAGTGATGTCTTCGATCTTGTGGCCCCACGACAGGCGCTGGGCGACTTCGACAATCGCACGCTCGGCGTTGCCGTACAGCAGAATATCGGCGGTAGCGTCGATCAGGATCGAGTTACGCACGCGGTCCTGCCAGTAGTCGTAGTGGGCGATGCGGCGCAGGGAGGCTTCGATGCCGCCAAGTACGATCGGCACGTTCTTGTAGGCTTCCTTGCAACGCTGGCTGTACACCAGGCTCGCGCGGTCCGGGCGTTTGCCGGCCATGCCGCCGGGGGTGTAGGCGTCGTCGGAACGGATTTTCTTGTCGGCGGTGTAGCGGTTGATCATCGAGTCCATGTTGCCGGCCGCGACGCCGAAGAACAGGTTCGGCTCGCCGAGCTTCATGAAGTCGTCTTTGGACTGCCAGTTCGGCTGGGCGATGATCCCGACGCGGAAGCCCTGGGACTCCAGCAGCCGGCCGATGATCGCCATGCCGAACGACGGATGGTCAACATACGCATCACCGGTGACGATGATGATGTCGCAGGAATCCCAGCCAAGCTGATCCATCTCCTCCCTGCTCATCGGCAGGAATGGCGCTGGACCGAAACATTCGGCCCAGTACTTGGGATAGTCAAATAACGGCTTGGCTGTTTGCATGACGGTGACCGGTGTTGAGATGGAAAATCGCGGGCGCGGAATATAGCACAAATTTTGACCAATTCCGACGGTAATGGTCGGAATTGAGCAGACGGGTTATTCGTCGTCGTCGAAGTTGTAGCTACCTGGTGCGAGGTTTTCGAAGCGGGTGTACTTACCAATGAACGCCAGGCGGATAAAACCGATCGGCCCGTTCCGCTGCTTGCCGATGATGATCTCGGCGATGCCTTTGTGCTCGGTTTCGGGGTGGTATACCTCGTCGCGGTACACGAACATGATCACGTCGGCGTCCTGCTCGATCGCACCCGATTCCCGCAAGTCGGAGTTCACCGGACGCTTGTTGGGACGTTGCTCCAGGGAACGGTTGAGTTGGGACAGAGCCACGACCGGGCAGTTGAACTCCTTTGCCAAGGCCTTCAGGGACCGGGAGATCTCGGAAATCTCGTTGGTCCGGCTGTCACCGCTGGAACCCGGGATCTGCATCAACTGCAGGTAGTCGATCATGATCAAGGCAATATCGCCGTGTTCACGCACCAGGCGGCGGGTGCGTGCACGCATCTCCGAGGGGCTGATGCCCGCAGTGTCGTCAATGAACAGCTTGCGGTCATTGAGCAGGTTGACCGCCGAGGTCAGGCGCGGCCAGTCGTCATCTTCCAGCTGGCCGGAACGCACCTTGGTCTGGTCGATACGGCCGAGGGACGAGAGCATCCGCATGATCAGCGATTCACCGGGCATCTCCAGGGAATACACCAGGACGGTCTTGTCGCTGCGCAACACGGCGTTTTCGACCAGGTTCATCGCGAAGGTGGTCTTACCCATGGAGGGACGACCGGCGACGATGATCAAGTCGGACGGCTGCAGGCCGCTGGTCTTCTCGTCGAGGTCGGCGTAGCCGGTGGAAATACCGGTGATGGCCGCGTCGGTGTTGAACAGCGTGTCGATACGGTCGATGGCCTTGGTCAACAGCTCGTTGACGCCTACCGGGCCGCCGGTTTTCGGGCGGGCCTCGGCGATCTGGAAGATCTGGCGTTCGGCTTCGTCGAGGATCTCTTCGGCGGTACGCCCTTCCGGGTTGAAGGCGCTGTCGGCGATCTCGGTGCTGATACCGATCAGTTGGCGCAGCGTGGCCCGCTGGCGAACAATCTGGGCATAGGCCTTGATGTTGGCGACGGACGGCGTGTTCTTCGCCAGTTCACCGAGGTAGCCAAGGCCGCCGACCTGGGAGGTCTGGCCTTCCTTGTCTAGCTGCTCGGCCAGGGTTACCACGTCGATCGGTGAGTTCTGGTCGGCCAGCTTGGCGATGGCACGGAAGATCAGGCGGTGGTCATGGCGATAGAAGTCACCGTCCGAGACTTGATCCAGCACGCGTTCCCAGGCGTTGTTGTCCAGCATCAAACCACCGAGCACAGCCTGTTCGGCCTCGATGGAATGCGGCGGCACCTTCAGGGCAGCGGTTTGCAGATCGTATTGCTCAGGAGCTGAAATATCGTTCATGGCCACTTGGAATTTGGGGTGTGTAGAAAAACAAAAGGCACGACCTGTAAACAGGATCGTGCCCGATGTTAACTGGCTGACACGCGAGGTGCCAGTCAGTTAGGTGCTGCTTAAGCTGCTACCACGATAACGCGTACGGTGGCTTCAACTTCGGCGTGCAGGTGCACGGCTACGTCGAATTCACCTACGTTACGGATGGTGCCGTTCGGCAGACGAACTTCGCTCTTCTGCACTTCAACGCCGGAGGCGGTCAGTGCATCAGCGATGTCGTGGGTGCCGATCGAACCGAACAGCTTGCCTTCGTCACCGGCGGTGGCAGTGATAGTCACTTCCAGCTCAGCCAGTTGGGCAGCGCGAGTTTCGGCCGAAGCTTTTTTGTCTGCTGCTGCTTGTTCCAGCTCAGCACGACGCTCTTCAAACGCAGCCAGGTTGGCAGCGGTTGCAGCGGTGGCTTTGCCGTATGGCAGCAGGTAGTTACGACCGTAACCGGCCTTAACGTTCACTTTGTCGCCCAGGTTGCCCAGGTTGGCGACTTTTTCCAGAAGGATCAGTTGCATGTGAAAATCCTCTAACTTTTAACCTTCACCGTTCGCGTTATCGGCGTCTTTCGGCGCCAGACGACCGCGAAAATCAATCAGGCCGTCGACAATGGCCAAAACCACGAGTAACGGATAGATCAGTTGCATGAACACCAGCATCGTTACGTACATCCCCACCAGCCAGAACTTGGCCAGGCGCTTCTGCGCGACCAGCCCATGAATCAGGGCCAGTCCGGAAAACACCAGCGGTACGCTGCAAAACAGCATCAGCAAGGTGGCTTGTGAACCGAAGTACGGTCCGACCACCATGAGTGCCAGCAGCAACATCGCCGGGCCCACGGCGATTCTGATACTGCGAAATTCGCGACCAAAACCACCCGGGTTGTACAACAACGCCTGCCAATAACGCCCAAGCATCAGGCTCAGCAAACTGACGATCTGCATCATTACCGCCATCAGGCCGATCAGGGCCGGTGCAATCAGCGTTGCCAGTCGCGCTCGCTCTTCTACCGACAGCTGTTGGTAGAGTTCCCCGAGGGCCATCGGCAGGATCTTGACGATCTCTTGCGACAGCGCCTCGATCTGCGGGCGGAAAGCCGCGTCAATCAACACCGAAAACACCAACCCCAACGCCACGCTGACCAGCAGCGTGCGGACCCAGGACTCACTTGCGCGCAAAACCAACGCAAGGCTCGACGACCCCAGCAGCACCAGAAGCACTTTGGGTTCGCCCAGTTGCAACCACCAGATCAAGGCGGCTACGACTCCCAGGGCCAGGATGCCAACGGCATCCTGCAAACCGCGCCGCAGGAGCACAAGGCATCCAGCGGCAGCAGCCAACCAATACAACAACGGCAATGCTGCACATCCAGCCACTACCAGAGTGGCCTGCACACGACCGCGCATGATGAACTCAGCTAAGGCGCGCATGCATTCAATCCCTTACTACTTGTCGACTGCCCGGTCTCAGCGGCCGTGGCTGTCGGTGTAGGCCAGCAGGGCCAGGAAGCGGGCGCGCTTGATAGCGGTGGCCAGCTGACGCTGATAACGTGCTTTGGTACCGGTGATACGGCTTGGAACGATTTTGCCGGTCTCGGATACGTAGGCTTTCAGAGTGTTGAGATCTTTGTAATCGATCTCTTTCACGTCTTCAGCGGTGAAGCGGCAGAATTTACGACGACGGAAGAAACGTGCCATTTGATAGGCTCCTTAAAAGGTCCGTGGATTACTCGTCAGCGTTATCGCTGTTGTCGCTGTCATCACTATCAGCGCTATCAGCGCCTTCGTGCTCAGGACGGTCGCGACGCTCACGGCGCTCACTGCGGTTTTCTTCAGCCTTGAGCATCTCGGATTGGCCGGTAACGGCTTCTTCGCGACGGATGACCAGGTTACGGATCACAGCATCGTTGTAGCGGAAGTTGTCTTCCAGCTCGGCCAGGGCCTTGCCAGTGCACTCAACGTTCAGCATCACGTAGTGAGCCTTGTGAACATTGTTGATTGCGTAGGCCAGTTGACGACGGCCCCAATCTTCCAGACGGTGGATTTTGCCGCCGTCTTCTTCGATCAGCTTGGTGTAACGCTCAACCATGCCGCCGACTTGCTCGCTTTGATCCGGGTGGACCAAAAAGATGATTTCGTAATGACGCATGAATGCTCCTTACGGGTTGTAGCCTGCCGCTCAAAAACGGTCAGACAAGGAGTGAATGACACTTATGGATCTTGCCGCAGGGAGGCACATCGGTGCCTGCCAGGAAGGCAAGGGGCGCAATTGTAGAGAAGGGGGAGGAAGCGTGCAAGGTGATTGGTGATTATTTGAACAATCTCCCAAACACCACAAATCAAATGTGGGAGTCGGGCTTGCCCGCGATGCAGGCACCTCGGCGTATCAGTGATACCGAGGTGATGCTATCGCAGGCAAGCCAGCTCCCACATTTTGACCTGAGCCAGACTTGGCTACTTCTTCGGCTTGGTCTTGGCCTTGGCGCCACGCTGACGCTGGGCTTCAAACAGGCACACGCCGGTGGCGACCGACACGTTGAGGCTGCTGACGCTACCGGCCATCGGCAGATGTACCAGGTAATCGCAATGTTCGCGGGTCAAGCGACGCATACCTTTGCCTTCGGCGCCCATGATCAGGATGGTAGGGCCGGTGAGATCCTGGTCATAAATGCTGACCTCGGCCTCGCCTGCCGTACCCACGACCCACAGGCCACGCTGCTGGAGTTTCTCCAGGGTGCGCGCCAGATTGGTCACGGCCACCAGCGGAATCACTTCCGCCGCGCCACAGGCGACTTTACGCACGACCGGCGTCAAGGTCGCAGACTTATCTTTAGGCACGATCACCGCCAGCGCGCCGGCAGCGTCGGCCGAACGCAGGCAAGCGCCGAGGTTGTGCGGATCGGTCACGCCGTCCAGCACCAGCAGCAACGGCGCACCTTCGGTACGGTCGAGCAGCTCGTCGAGCATCGCTTCGCCCCAGACCTGGCTCGGGCTGACGTCCGCGACCACGCCCTGGTGGACGCCTTCGACCCACACATCCATCTCGCGACGCTCGGCCTGGCCGATGGCAACCTTGTTTTGGGTCGCCAGTTCAACCAGCGCTTGTACGCGCGGCTCGCTGCGGCCTTCGGCCAGCCACACTTGCTTGACGCGTTTCGGGTGGTGACGCAGCAGTGCTTCTACGGCGTGGACGCCGTAGATTTTTTCCAGACTCATGACTTGGCCTTAGGTTTGCGCGACCCGCCGCTCTTGGCAGGGCCCGAACCCGCTTTGGGCGGGCCTTTACGGTGTTTACTGGGTTTGCTCGACGGCTTTTCCGCCCCGTGGGACTTTCCCCCAGACGCCGCTTTACCACCGCTTTTGGCTTCGTTGAGCAACTGCTGCTTCAACTCGCGACTCTTGCGCAGCTCGGCGTTTTTCGCCGCAGCATCGCTTGGGCGGTAGGCTTCAGGGGCCTTTTCCTTGGTTGTCGAGCGACGGCCAGTTTTGGCTGGCGCAGGCTCGGCGGACGCCGCTTTCGCAGGCGCGGCTTTGCCTTTGCTGGTCGGTTCGCTGCCACGTTTTTTACGGCTGCCCGGCGATTCGGCTGGCTTGTCGGACATGCCGAAGTCGATCTTGCGCTCGTCGAGATCGACGCGCATGACCTGCACTTCCACGGTATCGCCCAAACGGAAGCTGCGACCGGTGCGCTCGCCCGCCAGGCGGTGGTGCACAGGGTCGAAGTGGTAGTAGTCACCCGGCAAGGCGGTGACGTGCACCAGGCCTTCGACGTAGATGTCGGTCAGTTCGACAAACAGGCCAAAACCGGTCACGGCAGTGATCACGCCAGGGAAAGTCTCGCCTACGCGATCCTTCATGAACTCGCACTTGAGCCAGTTCACCACGTCACGCGTGGCTTCGTCGGCACGGCGCTCGCTCATGGAGCACTGCTCGCCCAGCTGTTCCAGGGCCGCTTCGTCGTACGGATAGATCCGTGCTTTCGGAATGGTCATGGCACCGGCGCGCTTGACGTGCGGGGTGTTCTGCTTGGAGTGGATCACGCTGCGGATTGCGCGGTGCGTGAGCAGGTCCGGGTAACGACGGATCGGCGAGGTGAAGTGGGTGTACGCCTCGTAATTCAGACCGAAGTGGCCCTGATTGTCGGCGCTGTACACCGCCTGGCTCAGTGAGCGCAGCATGACGGTCTGGATCACGTGGTAATCCGGACGGTCCTTGATGCTAGCGAGCAGCGCCTGATAGTCCTTCGGCGTCGGGCCGTCCTTGCCTTTGTGCAGGGACAGGCCGAGCTCGCCGAGGAAGGCGCGCAGTTTTTCCAGACGCTCCGGCGGCGGGCCATCGTGCACGCGATAAAGCGCAGGAATCTCATGCTTCTTCAGGAATTCCGCGGTGGCCACGTTGGCCGCCAGCATGCATTCCTCGATCAGTTTGTGCGCATCGTTACGCGTGGTCGGGGTGATCGCAGCGATCTTGCGCTCGGAACCAAAGACAATCCGGGTTTCCTGGGTTTCAAAATCGATAGCGCCACGCACGTGACGAGCGCCCAGCAACACCTTGTATAGCGCATAAAGCTGCTTGAGGTGCGGCACCACGCCAGCGTATTCAGTACGCAGGGCCTTGGCTTCGCTGGTCTTCGGCGCTTCCAGGATAGTGCTGACCTTGTTGTAGGTCAGGCGCGCCTGGGAGTGGATCACCGCTTCGTAGAACTGGTAGTCGGTCATTTCGCCGGTTTTCGAGATGGTCATCTCGCACACCATGGCCAAACGGTCGACTTTCGGGTTCAGGGAGCACAGGCCGTTGGACAGCTGCTCAGGCAGCATCGGGATCACGCGCTCCGGGAAGTACACGGAGTTGCCGCGCACTTGGGCCTCGTTATCCAGGGCCGAACCGATCTTCACGTAGCTGGATACGTCGGCAATCGCGACGAACAACTTCCAGCCACCGGAGAACAGGCGCAGCTTGCCCGGCTTGGCTTCGCAGTAGACCGCATCGTCGAAGTCGCGGGCATCTTCGCCGTCGATGGTGACGAACGGCAGATGGCGCAGGTCGATGCGTTTTTCTTTGTCTTTCTCCTCCACTTCAGGCTTGAGCTTGCCGGCTTCTTTGAGCACAGCTTCAGGCCAGACGTGAGGAATATCGTAGGTGCGCAACGCAACGTCGATTTCCATGCCCGGCGCCATGTAGTTGCCGACCACTTCAACGATATCGCCCTGGGGCTGGAAGCGCGCCGTTGGCCAGTGAGTGATCTTCACCTCGACGAACTGGCCGACCTTGGCGGCGCCATTGCGGCCCGGGGTGATCAGCACTTCCTGCTGGACCTTCGGGTTATCCGGCACGACAAAGCCAATGCCGCCTTCCTCGAAGTAACGGCCGACGATGGACTCATGGGCACGGGACACCACTTCGACGATCACGCCTTCACGGCGACCGCGACGGTCCAGGCCGGAAACGCGCGCCAGGGCACGATCGCCATCGAACACCAGGCGCATTTGCGCCGGGCTCATGAACAGGTCATCGCTGCCGTCGTCCGGGATCAGGAAGCCGAAACCGTCACGATGGCCGGCAATGCGGCCCAGGATCAGGTCGAGCTTATCCACAGGCGCGTAAGTGCCACGGCGGGTGTAGATCAGTTGAGCATCACGCTCCATGGCACGCAAACGGCGGCGCAGGGCTTCGAGTTGGTCTTCGGTGGTCAGACCGAATTCTTCAACCAACTGCTCGCGGCTAGCAGGCGACCCCCGATCGGCGAGGTGCGCCAGGATCAGTTCGCGGCTAGGAATAGGGTTTTCATATTTTTCCGCTTCACGAGCGGCCTCGGGATCGAGGGACTGCCAATCGGCCATTAGAGAGTTTTCACCTTGTCTATATGCGGGTTAGTTTGGCATACGCGTATTGAAACGGGAAATTTCAGACGCCAACAAGCCTTTTAAAGCCCTTTGCAGCCCCCGGCGGACACCTTGCACGACCATTGGCGAAATTTTCCAGGCTTTTTTCATGGCAGGGCTTTACAGCTTAAAATCCCCTCCGTATAGTGCGCGCCATCGACGACGGCAACGTTGTCTGATAATGCCCAGGTGGTGAAATTGGTAGACACGCCAGCTTCAGGTGCTGGTGATCGCAAGGTCGTGGAAGTTCGAGTCTTCTCCTGGGCACCAAATTCAGATCAAACCCGCGAAAGCGGGTTTTTTCGTTTCCGGGGTTTGAAAAGCCTGACCTGAATCTTTCCCAGCGATTTGCCCCCTCGCCCGCACCTGAGAAACTTTATCGTTTATCCTTGTAAGTATTTGTTGCATACAAGTGAGGAACAACCCGGATGATGATCCGCGATACCCATCTCAAGACATCCCTTCTGCGCGGCCTGACCATCACTCTGCTCGGCCTGACCCTGCTCTCGCCCACCGCCTACTCCGCCGACAAGGTTTCCCTGACCCTGTACAACGGCCAGCATAAAGAAGTCGGCGATGAACTGGCCAAGGCCTTCGAAGCCAAGACCGGTATTCACGTCAACGTGCGCAAAGGCAGCAGCAACCAGCTCGCCAGCCAAGTCGTGGAAGAAGGCGACCGCTCGCCTGCCGACGTGATCTACACCGAAGAATCGCCACCGTTGAACAAACTCGGCGAACAAGGCCTGCTGGCCAAGATCGACGCCAGCACCCTCGACGTATTGCCCAAGGATTATGTCGGCACCCATGGCGACTGGATGGGCGTGACCGCACGCACCCGCGTCGTGGCGTTCAACCCGAAATTGATCGCGGAAAAAGACCTGCCGAAATCGGTGCTGGATTTTGCCGGCCCCGAATGGCAAGGCAAGGTCGGCTTCGTACCTACCAGCGGCGCCTTCCAGGAACAGGCCGTGGCGATCATCAAGCTGCACGGGCGTGAAGCCGCCGAAGAATGGCTGACCGGCCTGCGTGCCTTCGGCAAGGTCTACAGCAACAACATGGTCGCCCTCAAAGCCGTTGAAAATGGCGAAGTGGCTACCGTGCTGGTGAACAACTACTACTGGTTCGCCCTGAAGAAAGAAAAAACCAACCTGGATTCCCAACTGCATTACTTCACCGATGGCGATGCCGGTGGCTTGATCACCGTATCTTCGGCGGCGGCGCTGAAATCCAGCAAGCATCCGAAAGAAGCCCAGCAACTGCTGGCGTTCATGGCCAGTGAAGAGGGCCAGCGCGTCATCACCAACACCTCGGCTGAATACCCGCTGCGTAAAGGCATGGAATCCAGCCGTGGCCTCAAGCCGTTCAGCGAGTTGCAACCGCCGAAAGTCACCCCCGCAGACCTGGGCAACGCCGAAGAAGCCCTGGACCTGGAACGTGATGTTGGCTTGAACTGATGAACCCATCGTTACCCGCCCCCGCCCTGCGCGGGGGTTTCAGCCCAAGGCGCAAGCGCCCGTCGATCTGGTTGTTGCTGCCCGTACTGTTGCTGGTCGGCTTGAGCTTGCTGCCGCTGGCCTATGTCGGGCTCAAGGCGTGGCAAGCCGGTTGGGCGGAGGCGGTGCACCTGCTGTGGCGGCCGTATGTGTTCGGGTTGCTGCGCAATACCTTGGCGCTGATGATCGGGGTGACGGTGACGTGTGGCGTGATCGGCCTGTCCCTGGCCTGGCTGCTGGAGCGCAGCAATCTGCCGGGACGACGTATCTGGGGCGTGATCCTGTGCCTGCCGTTTGCGGTGCCGGCGTTTGTCAGCAGCTTTACCTGGGTATCGCTGAGCGCCAGTTTCGAAGGGCTTGGCGGGGCCATCCTGGTGATGAGCCTGTCGAAATACCCGCTGGTGTTTCTGCCGGTGGCAGCGACCCTGCGCAATCTTGACCCGTCCCTGGAAGAGTCGGCCCGCACCCTCGGATTGAATCGCTGGGGCGTGTTCTTTCGCATCACCTTGCCGCTGCTGTGGCCTTCACTGCTGGCCGGAGCATTGTTGATTGCGCTGCATATGCTGGTGGAGTTTGGCGCGCTGTCGATCATCGGTTTGCAGACCTTTACCACCGCGATCTACCAACAGTTCGAGCTGGAATTCAGTAACGCGAATGCCGCGATGCTCTCGGCTGTGCTGCTGGTGATGTGCCTGACTCTGCTGTGGCTGGAGTTGCGCGTGCGCGGCAAGGGCCGGCATGTGCGTATCGGCCAGGGCGCGGCGCGACATGCGGAGCAGGTTCGACTGGGGAAGTGGACGCCATTGGGTCAGGTTTATTGCCTGGCGCTGGCGATCATCGGCAGCGGGATTCCGCTGGGGATGCTCGGTTATTGGTTGGCAGTGGGATCTTCTGCCGCCTTCCCAGTAGCAGAGATCGGTGAAGCGTTGCTGTCCTCGTTGGCGCTGTCCCTCGGAGGCGCCGCGCTTTGCCTGGTGCTCGCGGTGCCGGTCGGTCTGCTGGTGGTGCGCTACAAAGGCCAACTGGCGATCTGGGCCGAGCGCCTGCCGTACCTGCTGCACGCCCTGCCCGGCTTGGTGATTGCGCTGACCCTGGTGTATTTCGCCCTGCACTACGTGCCGGCGCTGTACCAGACATCAGCGCTGCTGTTGATTGCTTATGCGCTGCTGTTCTTGCCGCTGGCCCAGGCGCCGATTCGCACCGCGCTGAACAAGGCAGCGCCGCAGCTTGAAGAAGCTGCGCGCACGCTGGGGGCTTCGTCGTTCAGTGCGTTTTGCCGGGTGACCTTACCGATTATTTTCCCGGCATTGGGGGCGGCGTTTGCGCTGGTGTTTCTGGATGCGATGAAGGAATTGACGGCGACATTGCTGCTCAGTCCGACAGGGTTGAATACATTGGCGACAGCGGTGTGGGCGCACACCTCGAATGTGGAATTCGCGGCGGCGGCGCCTTATGCGGCGCTGTTGATATTGGTGTCGGGGTTGCCGGTTTACCTGCTCACAACACGGATGTATTTGAGCCGCTGAAACCGCTATCGGGGGCAAGCCCCCTCCCACATTTGCCTGCATTCCAACGTTGGAACTCGGTCATCCGTGGGAGGGGGCTTGCCCCCGATGAGGTCGGCACAGGCGATACTAGGCCCTGAACTGCCCCAGGCTCGCCTTCAACTGCGCCGCCAACCCATCCAGCACCTTGCCACTAGCGGTGGTCTCAACCACCGCCTGGGCGGCACGTTCGGCCTGAGCATGGATTACCTCAACCCGCCCACGCACCGCATGGGCACCCTGGGCCTGATGCTCAGCGGCACGGGTTGCCAAGCCTATTGCGGCATGCACCTGCTCCACCGAAGCCTGCACCGTCTGTTGCAGGCGCACGCTGTCGCGCAGCACCAGCAAACCTTCACTGGCCTGGCGCCCGGCCTTGCCGATGGTTTCCACCGCCTCCCGCGCGCCTTGCTGCAGCGCCACGATATGCGCCTGAATATCGCCCGTGGAGCTTTGCGTCTTGCTGGCCAGCGCACGCACTTCATCCGCCACCACCGCAAAGCCGCGACCGGTCTCACCAGCACGCGCCGCCTCGATGGCCGCGTTGAGCGCCAACAGATTGGTCTGCTCGGCGATGCCGTGAATCACGGTCAGCACCACCTCGATCTGCTGGCTTTGCTGGGCCAGGCGCTCGATGACCGTGGAGCCCGCTTGTACTTGGCCCGCCAGCGCCTCGATCAAACTGCCGACCTCAGCCGAGGTCCGCGAGTTCTCATCCGTGGCCTGGCGAATATCCACCACCTGCTGCAACGCCGCCTGCATCGCATGGCTCTCGGCCTGCGCCTCGTCGGCCATCTGCGACAGTGCGCGCAAGCTCTCGGCCACTTCATCGCGCTGTAAACCGGCTGCAGCGTCAGCACCAGCATTGCGCAAGGTCATGGCGCCGATTTCCACGCCAGTACGCTGGGCCACATCCCCCGCCTCGCGCACGATGGGCTGCAACTTATCTACAAAACGATTGACCGCCGAAGCCATGTCGCCGATTTCATCCTTGCTGCTGATTTGCACACGCTTGGTGAGATCACCCTCGCCCGCCGCCAAGTCGTCCATGGCCGCGATCAGCAGCTTCAGGCGATTGACCACACGGCGCCCGAGCACGATGGCGATCAACAGCAACACGCCCAAACCGACCAGCGCCAGGCCCATGCCGATGCGCCAGCGCAAGGTGCCGGCGGCGTCCTGGACGGCGCTGGTGGTGTTGGCGGTCATCTGTGTAGCGGTGGCTTGCGCGGATTGCAGGCGCGCGCCCATGGCGGCAGCGCTATCGGCCGCTGCGCCCTTGAGGCTGTCGCCCACCAACTGGTCACCGCTGGCGATCAGTGCGGCGAAGCGCTTATCCAGCGCGGCCAGATCAGCCTCCACTGCGGTCGTGGACACCCCCATGCGCACCTTACCGATCTCCACGCCGTTGGGGCTGATGGACGCTTCAACATAGAACACCGAAGGGTCATCTTTCGCCGCATCCAACACTTTATCCAGGGCGCGGTCACCCTTGCCTTTTTCCAACAGCGCCTGGTTAATCGGGTTTTCACGGTTGAGGTAGCGGGTCAGATGCTCACCCGCCGCGTCGTCATAGACCACGAACAGCACGTTGGGGTTGCGCTGGGCACGCCGGGCGAACTCCGACAGCGTCGGCACGTCGCTGTCCCACATAGCGCGGGGCGCCACCGAGGCCAGCAGCTGCGCCATGTCATTGGCAGAGTCTTTCAGGTCTTTTTCCAGGGTCGCACGCAGTTGCTTCTGCTCTTCCTGCAGGCGGGTTGAAAGCCCCGCGGTCAGACGCTGACGGGTACTCGTCGACAAGCTGTCCAGGCTGGACGTGACTTCTTTACCGGCCTGGGCCAATTCACCCGACAGTTTCTGGCTGTCGATACCCAGGCGATTACCCAAATCAGCTTCCAACGCTGTGACGGTGCTTCGCGTCAGGGCGACGGCAACCAACACTTGCACCAAAAGGGCGATACCTAGGGTAACGAACACCGGCCGCAACAGACGGCTTTGTAACAATGAGAGAACGGCAGACATCGGGAATCCCTCCACCACGGGTGCCATTAATTTGATAGCACCGCGAAAGAAAGAACCAAAGCAAGGGTCGTGCCGCCCAGGCGACAGAAACGACAAAGGGCTCCCGAAGGAGCCCTTTGCTTTTTACATCAACAGCTTATTAAGCGAACGGGTGACGCAGAACGATGGTTTCGTTGCGGTCCGGACCTGTCGAAATAATGTCGATCGGCGCACCGATCAGCTCTTCAACTCGCTTGATGTAGGCACGGGCATTAGCTGGCAGCTCTTCCAGGGTCTTGGCGCCCACGGTCGATTCGGTCCAGCCCGGCACTTCTTCGTACACTGGCTGCAGACCTACGTAGCTGTCGGCGTCGGTCGGAGCAACGTCCTTGCCTTCGGCATCTTTGTAGCCGATGCAGATATTGATGGTTTCCAGGCCGTCGAGTACGTCCAGCTTGGTCAGGCAGATGCCCGAGATGCTGTTCACATCGATAGCGCGACGCAGGATGACGGCGTCGAACCAGCCGCAACGACGAGCACGGCCGGTGGTCGCGCCGAATTCGTGACCTTGCTTGGCCAGGTGAGCGCCGACGTCGTCGAACAGCTCAGTCGGGAACGGACCCGAACCTACGCGAGTGGTGTAAGCCTTGGTGATGCCCAGGATGTAGTCCAGGAACATCGGGCCAACGCCCGAACCGGTCGCAACGCCGCCAGCGGTGGTGTTGGAGCTGGTCACGTACGGATAGGTGCCGTGGTCGATGTCCAGCAGGGAGCCTTGGGCGCCTTCGAACATGATGTCTTTGCCGGCACGACGCAGGTCGTGCAGCTCGGCAGTCACGTCCAGCATGAGTGGCTTGAGCAGCTCAGCGTATTCCTTGCACTCGGCCAGGGTCTTTTCGAACTCGATGGCTGGCTCTTTGTAGTAACCGACCAGCATGAAGTTGTGGTAATCCACCAGTTCACGCAGTTTGTCTTCAAAGCGCGGCATGTTGAGCAGGTCGCCCACACGCAGGCCACGACGTGCAACCTTGTCTTCGTAGGCTGGGCCGATGCCGCGACCGGTGGTACCGATCTTCAGCTCGCCACGGGCCTTTTCACGGGCCTGGTCCAGCGCAACGTGGAACGACAGGATCAGCGGGCAGGACGGGCTGATACGCAGGCGCTCGCGCACCGGTACGCCTTTCTCTTCCAGCTTGGTGATCTCACGCAGCAAGGCGTCAGGTGCAACCACCACGCCGTTGCCGATCAGGCACTGCACGCCTTCGCGCAGCACGCCCGATGGGATCAGGTGCAAGACGGTTTTTTCGCCATCGATGACCAGGGTGTGGCCAGCGTTGTGGCCACCTTGGTAGCGCACTACGGCGGCAGCATGTTCGGTCAGCAGATCAACGATCTTGCCTTTGCCCTCATCACCCCATTGGGTGCCCAGGACTACGACATTCTTACCCATAACACTTGTCCTCATTCGCGCAAACTTGGTGCCGGCGATGGCCGGCAGGAAAACTCAAGAAGCCAGTGGCGATACTTGCCAAAGCCCGTTCTGCAGAATCAATTGCCGGTCGCAGTCCGCATCACGGGCGGCGGCCAATGGCTGCCCAGGCAAAGCCTGGACGACACGCTGACCCTCACTGCGCAACTGGCAAACCTGCTGCCAGAGTGCTGCGTCCGTACTGTCGGGCATCCAAATGCCACCAGACGGTAGCTCGACCTCAGCACGCCCCAGGGTCACCAGGGTTTTCAAATCGGTGGAGAAACCAGTGGCCGGACGCGCACGACCAAAGTCGGCGCCGATATCGTCATAACGACCACCCTGGGCGATGGCTTGGCCAACACCCGGTACAAATACAGCGAACACCACACCGGTGTGGTAGTGGTAGCCGCGCAACTCACCCAGGTCAAAGTACAGCGGCAGCTCCGGGAAGCGCGCCGACAACTGCTCGGCAATCGCCAGCACGTCGTCCAGCGCAGCCAATACCGGCGCTGGCGCCTTGGCCAGGCGCTCACGGGCAGCCACCAGCACTTCACGGCCGCCGCACAGGTCGACCAGTGCACGCAGCATGTCAGCCAGATCGGCAGGCACACCCGCCGTCAGGGCAATCACTTCATCGATGGCCTTGCGTTGCAGGGCATCGAACAGCTGTTGTTCCACTTCACCAGACAAACCGGCCGCACGGGCCAGGCCACGGTAGATACCGACGTGACCCAGGTCCATGTGGACATCCGGCACGTCGGCCAGTTGCAGCATGGCCAGCATCAAGCTGATCACTTCAACGTCGCTGCTCGGGCTGGCATCGCCGTACAACTCGGCGCCCAACTGAATCGGGCTACGGGACGACGACAAGGCACGCGGCTGCGCATGCAGCACACTGCCGGCGTAGCACAGGCGGCTCGGACCTTCTCGGCGCAGGGTGTGCGCATCGATGCGCGCCACTTGCGGCGTGATGTCGGCACGGAAACCCATTTGCCGGCCCGATTGCGGGTCGATGACCTTGAAGGTGCGCAGATCCAGGTCCTGGCCCGCGCCGGTCAGCAGGGATTCCAGGTACTCGATATGGGGGGTCACGACAAACTCGTAACCCCAGCTCTGGAACAGATCCAACACCTGGCGGCGCGCTACTTCAATGCGCGCAGCTTCTGGTGGCAGTACTTCTTCGATGCCATCTGGCAGCAGCCAGCGGTCTACCGTTGCCATTACGCCATTCCCCTTTGATCCGGGCGGCCAGCCCTCGGCCGAGCCTTGAGTGAAGCAGAAAACACCCGCCCCCTGCATAAACCACGCGCAAGAGCGACGTGACGAACGGCCTGTAATCGGCCTCGTCGGGCACTTTCCTCGAAAAACCTGTCACGCCTGCCGAATCAAACATGCAGACGCAAAAAAGCCGGGAATTTCCCGGCTGCCGCATCATACACCCGTTTTCTGAAAGGATCACCCCGCCAGGCGTTTTAGCCGCCCGACGGGAGTGAAACCTACAGAATCACAGGCCGGTTACTTGGACTTCTCCAGGTAGCGGAAGAAGTCGCTGCTTGGATCCAACACCATGACGTCGGTTTTGTTCGCGAAGCTTTCACGGTAGGCGCGCAGGCTACGGTAGAACGCGTAGAACTCCTGGTCCTGGCCGTAGGCCTTGGCGTAGATCGCCGCAGCTTGAGCATCGCCATCACCACGGGCCTCTTCAGACTCGCGATAAGCTTCGGCCAACAGTACACGGCGCTGACGGTCGGCATCCGCACGGATACCTTCTGCCAGCTCGTTACCCTTGGCGCGGTGCTCACGGGCTTCACGCTCACGCTCGGTGCTCATACGCTCGAACACGCTGCGGTTCACTTCCTTCGGCAGGTCGATCGCCTTGACCCGGACATCAACCACTTCGATGCCCAGCTCTTTTTCCGCCATCGTGTTCAGCGAACGCGTGATGTCAGCCATCAGCGCGTCGCGCTCACCGGATACCACCTCATGCAGGGTGCGCTTACCAAACTGGTCACGCAGACCCGATTCCAGACGGCGCGACAAACGCTCGTCGGCAATCTGCTTGAGGCCGGAGGTCGCGGTGTAGAAGCGCTCGGCATCCTTGACGCGCCACTTGGCGTAGGCGTCAACCATCACGGCTTTCTTTTCCAGGGTCAGGAAGCGCTGTGTCGGTGCATCCAGGGTCATCAGGCGGGCGTCGAACTTGCGCACCTGGTTGACGTAGGGGACTTTCACATGCAGGCCCGGCTGGACATCTGCCTGGACCACGC
Source organism: Pseudomonas sp. MYb541 (assembly GCF_037479595.1). Lineage (NCBI taxonomy): Bacteria > Pseudomonadati > Pseudomonadota > Gammaproteobacteria > Pseudomonadales > Pseudomonadaceae > Pseudomonas > Pseudomonas sp. MYb541. The sequence continues at coordinate 170,634 of NZ_JBBGYS010000004.1, forward strand.
GACCGAATTGCAGTAGCACCGCACGCTCGGTCTGAGCCACGATGTAGAAGCAGTTCCAGGCAGCGATGACCACGACGACGCCCACAATCAGGGCGGTCAGCGATTTATTGCTCATCAACGACTCTCCCTGGTACGTGTTTGCTGTTGCAGCAAGTCAGCGGCCGCACGGGCGCTCGCTTCGTTGGCAGCGGCATTGGAACCGGTGGACGGTGCGCTGGTGCTGCTACGACCACCTTCGATCATCTTGTCCAGCGGGAGGTACAGCAGGTTGTTCTGCCCACCTTTGCTGCCGGTCACGAGAACCTTGCTGGTGTTGCTGAAGACTTCCTGCATGGTGTCCAGGTACAGACGCTCACGCGTGACTTCCGGCGCCTTGCGGTACTCGGCGACCAGCTTGGTAAAGCGATCCGCCTCACCCTTGGCGCGAGAGACCACTTCGTCGCGGTAACCGTTGGCATCCTCGAGGATGCGCTGGGCCTGACCACGGGCTTCCGGCACGACACCGTTGGCGTAGGTTTCAGCCTGGTTGCGCGAACGCTGCTCGTCTTCACGGGCACGAATCACGTCATCGAAGGCTTCCTGTACTTCGCGCGGTGCAGCTGCGCTCTGTACGTTGACCTGGGTGACGGTGATACCGGTGCGATAGGTATCGAGGAACCGTTGCAGGCGTTCCTTGATCTCGCTGGCCATCAATTCACGACCTTCGGTCAGCACCTGGTCCATCGCGGTCGAACCAACGACATGGCGCAGGGCACTTTCGGTAGCGTGTTGCAGGCTGATTTCCGGCTGATCAACGTTCAGCACGAAGTCCTGCAGGTTGCTGATCTTGTACTGCACGGTCAGCGGCACTTCGACGATGTTCTCGTCTTCGGTCAGCATCTGGCCCTGCTTGGTGTAGGCACGCTCACGCGTGACGTTTTCCATGTACTTCTTGTCGATCGGCGGGAAGTAGATGTTCAGGCCAGGGCCGACAGTCTCGTAGTACTTGCCGAAGCGCAGCACCACGGCCTGCTCCTGCTCGTCCACCACGTACACGGCGCTGTACAGCCATACGGCCGCCAGCACGACAAGACCCAGGCCCAGCAGGCCATAGCCGCCGCCCTTGCTTGTGCGACCGCCGTCGTCACCACCCCGTTTTTTTCCACCACCGAACAACCCATTCAGGCTTTCCTGCAGCTTTCGGAAGGCCTCGTCGAGATCTGGTGGCCCCTTGCGGTCGCCATTATTGCGGCGTTTACCACCCCAAGGATCCTGATTATTCGAGTTGCCACCCGGCTCATTCCAAGCCATAGCGCTCTCCATCTGATAAAGCAAAGACGCACCCACGGCGCGCCGACCAATGCTACAGAATGCCTGCCACTGCGGCACAACCGCTTTAGGAGGCTTTTATTGCAAAGTGTGTTGTTCGATGAACTCTGTCGGTACAACGCCCTCACGGCTGACCAGCCGATTGAGCTCCGAGCGCGGCAATCGAACGGCCAGCAAGCTGACACCTTCTTCGTCGTGTTCTTCTTTCTGTACCGCGCCCAACTCGAAAAACTGTGCACGCAGTCGAGCAAAACGCTGAGGCAAGCGCAAGGTGCCAACGAACAAATCGCCGCCGAGCAACTCGGCAATGGCCTGTTCAAGCAACTCAAGGCCACTGCCATCACGCGCCGACAGCCAGACCCGCTGGGGCTTGCCGTTCTCATCGCGCTGGATTTGTGGCTCAACGCCTTCAAGCAAATCGAGTTTGTTATAGACCTCGAGGATCGGCAAGTCCTGGGCACCAATCTCGCCCAGCACCAGCATCACCTGTTCAATCTGCAACATGCGATCCGGTTCGGCCGCATCGATCACGTGCAGCAGCAGGTCGGAATTGCTCGACTCTTCGAGCGTAGACCGAAATGCCTCGACCAGCTTGTGCGGCAAATGACGAATGAAACCCACGGTGTCGGCCAGGACAATCGGCCCCAGGTCGTCCAGATCCAGACGACGCAAGGTCGGGTCGAGGGTGGCGAACAGTTGGTCGGCCGCGTACACGTCCGATTTCGTCACATTATTGAAGAGTGTGGATTTGCCGGCGTTGGTATAGCCCACCAGGGACACGGTCGGGATATCCGCGCGGGTACGCCCACGGCGCGATTGCTCACGCTGGCTGCGTACCTTCTCGAGGCGACCCTTGATCTGGCGCAGGCGAACCCGCAACAGGCGTCGGTCGGTTTCGAGCTGGGTTTCACCCGGACCGCGCATGCCGATGCCGCCACCTTGACGCTCAAGGTGAGTCCAGCCGCGGACCAAGCGGGTGCTCATGTGGTCAAGCTGGGCCAGTTCAACCTGGAGCTTGCCCTCATGGGTACGGGCGCGTTGGGCGAAGATATCGAGAATCAGACCGGTACGGTCGATCACGCGACACTCGAAGACACGTTCGAGGTTACGTTCCTGACTGGGCGTGAGGACGTGATTGAAGATCACCAGATCGGCTTCTTCGGCGTGCACCAGATCGCGCAGTTCCTCGACCTTGCCGCTGCCAATCAGGAATTTGGCGGTTGGCCGATGACGCGGTACGTTAAAAAACGCAACGGTCTCGGCGCCGGCCGAATTTGCCAACTCCTGAAACTCCTGCGGATCTTCGCGCGCCTCAGGGTCCTGTCCATCCAAGTGAACGAGGATTACTCGCTCACCACCACCGTGGCGCTCAAAGAACAAAGGAGACTCCTATCAGGCGTTACCTGGCTCAGCGTCAACTGCATCATCACCTGCTGCGCTAGGCAGACGGATTGGACGAACAGGGACGACTGTCGAGATAGCGTGCTTGTAGACCATCTGGCTGACGGTGTTTTTCAGCAGGATCACGAACTGGTCGAACGACTCGATCGTGCCTTGCAGCTTGATACCGTTGACCAGGTAGATGGAAACCCCCACTTTCTCTTTACGTAAAGTATTCAAGTAAGGGTCTTGTAGCGAATGCCCTTTTGACATGTGCCGCACTCCTTTAAGGATCAATAATAAAAAATCGGAAAATAGATAGCTTATGGCCGTCACACCCCCAAGGATAGACGGCAATTGCAAGGACTCAGCTCAATATGGAGACCGTTCCCAAGTATTTCAAGGCGCGTGACAGATTGTCGCTGTCCAGGCTGTCCAGCCAGTGCAAATCGCTCCAGCTGCGCAACCAGGTGAACTGGCGTTTCGCCAATTGGCGCGTGGCAATGATGCCGCGCTCCTGCATTTCGGCTGACGTCAGCTTGCCATCCAGATGATCCCAGACTTGGCGGTAGCCTACAGCACGTATCGAAGGTAACCCTGGATGCAGGTCACCTCTGGAACGCAGAGCTACGACCTCGTCCACAAACCCCTGTTCCAACATAATTGTGAATCTTTGTGCAATTCGATCATGCAGCACCTGGCGATTTGCCGGAGCGATGGCCAGATTCGCCACAGTATAGGGCAATTGTGACGCGCCAGATGCGCCTGCGTCAGCACTTTGCGCACTTTGTTTCAGCCGGTGTTCAGTCATGGTCTGCCCGCTGACACGCCAGACTTCCAGGGCGCGAGTGAGGCGCTGGGGGTCATTGGGGTGAATGCGCGCGGCGGACACCGGGTCCACGGCGGCCAACTGGTCGTGCAGGGCTTGCCAGCCAAGGCGTGCAGCCTCTTCTTCAAGCTCGGCGCGCACCTGGGCGTCGGCCGGCGGCATATCCGCCAGGCCTTCCTGCAAAGCCTTGTAATAGAGCATCGTACCGCCCACCAGCAGCGGAATATTGCCCCGTGCGGTGATGTCGGCCATGGCCGCCAGGGCGTCGGTGCGAAAATCCGCGGCCGAATAGCTCTGCGACGGATCGATGATGTCGATCAGCTTATGCGGGTATTGGGCCAACAGCTCTTTGGAAGGCTTGGCGGTGCCGATGTCCATGTCCCGGTAAACCAGGGCAGAGTCGACACTGATCAGCTCGCACGGCAGCACTTTGGTCAGCTCGATGGCCAGGTCGGTCTTGCCGGCGGCCGTGGGGCCCATCAGGAAGATCGCGGGGGGCAAGGCACTCATCAACGGCCGCGCAAGAACAGTTTGTCCAGATCGTCCAGGCCCATCTGGGTCCAGGTCGGTCGGCCATGGTTGCATTGCCCGCTGCGTTCGGTGTTTTCCATGTCGCGCAGCAGGCCGTTCATTTCCGGCAGCGCCAGGCGACGATTGGCGCGGATGGCGCCGTGGCAGGCCATGGTGCCGAGCAATTCGTTGATATGCGCCTGAATGCGGTCACTGGTGCCGTATTCCATCAGGTCCGCCAGCACGTCAGCGACCAGGCGGTTGGCCTCGGCCTGTTTGAGCAACGCAGGAATCTGGCGGATGGCCAGGGTTTCCGGGCCCAGGCGCTGCAATTCAAAGCCCAGCTTCTGGAACACGCCGTGGTGTTCTTCGGCACAATCGGCCTCACGCTGACTGACGGCCAGGGATTCCGGCACCAGCAGCGGCTGGCCGCTGAGACCTTCGCTGGCCATGGCGATCTTGAGGCGTTCGTACATGATCCGCTCGTGGGCGGCGTGCATGTCCACCAGCACCAGGCCATGGGCGTTTTCCGCCAGAATGTAGATGCCCTTGAGCTGCGCCAACGCGTAGCCCAGCGGCGGGATATCTCCACCGCCTTCCGGCAAGGCCACAGGCGTGCCCGGTTCGGCACCTGGCAGCGGCGCGAAAAACTCGCGGTAAGCCGCCTGGGCCTCAGCCACCGGCACTGCCGATTGAGGGCGCGGCGTATATTGGTATTGATAACCCGAGCCGGCGCCAGCATTCGGCGCGGTATAGGCAGGTTGCGACTGCGGCGATTGCAGCAGGTTGGCCGCCAGGCTCATTTCGCCCTGAGGGCCGAACTCACCGGCTTGCGGGCCACTCGGGCGGACCACGGCCGTCACAATCGGCGCGGACAGTTGATCATCCGGACGTACATCACCCAGCGTGCGGTGCAAGGTGCCGTAGAGGAAGTCATGCACCATGCGCCCATCACGGAAGCGCACTTCGTGCTTGGTGGGGTGCACGTTGACGTCTACCACCGACGGGTCGACTTCAAAGAACAACACAAACGTGGGGTGGCGCCCGTTGAACAGCACGTCGCGATACGCCTGGCGCACCGCGTGGGCCACCAGCTTGTCGCGCACCGCACGGCCATTCACAAAGAAATACTGCAAGTCCGCCTGGCTGCGGGAGAAGGTCGGCAAACCAACCCACCCCCACAGGCGCAAGCCATTGCGCTCGATTTCAATCGGCAGCGCCTGCTCAAGGAAACCCGGCCCGCAAATCGCCGACACACGGCGAGCGCGCGCGGCGTCATCGTGGGCTTCGTGCAGGCTGAGGATGGTCTTGCCGTTATGCCGCAGGTGGAACGCCACATCGAAGCGAGCCAAAGCCAAGCGCTTGATGACTTCCTGCAGGTGATCGAATTCGGTTTTCTCAGCCTTGAGGAATTTACGCCGCGCCGGGGTGTTGAAGAACAGGTCGCGCACTTCCACCGACGTACCGACGGGATGGGCTGCCGGCTGGACCCGAGGCGCCATGTCGCGACCTTCGGTTTCCACTTGCCAGGCCTGCTCGGCGCTGCGGGTGCGGGACGTCAGGGTCAGGCGCGCCACAGAACTGATGGACGCCAGGGCCTCACCGCGAAAGCCCAGGCTCATCACCCGCTCAAGGTCTTCCAGGTCGCGAATCTTGCTGGTGGCGTGACGGGCCAGGGCCAGCGGCAGATCGTCGGACGAGATACCGCTGCCATCGTCACGCACGCGCAGCAGCTTGACGCCACCCTGCTCCACGTCGACATCAATGCGCTTGGCGCCGGAGTCGATGCTGTTTTCCAGCAGCTCCTTGATCACCGATGCCGGACGCTCCACAACCTCGCCCGCCGCAATCTGGTTGGCTAGGCGCGGGCTGAGCAGTTCGATGCGTGAGCCGTTATCCAGGATCGAGTCGCTCATTACTGCGCCGCCAATTCGGTGCCAGGGATGGTCAACACCTGGCCGACTTTCAATTCATCAGTCTTCAGGTTGTTGGCGCTGCGCAAGGTAGCGGCCGACACCTGGAAACGCACAGCCAGCATGGCCAGGGTGTCGCCGGGCTGTACGCGATGGTCGCGCGGGCCTTGGGCGATTTTCCCGGAGTCGCGCAGCCAGGCGATGTAGGTGCCCGGTGGCGGATTCTGCTGGAAGAACTGGCGCACACCGGCACTGATGGAACGCGCCAGCGCTTGCTGGTGGCTGGCACTGGCCAGCTTCGAGGCTTCATTGGAGTTGGAGATAAACCCGGTCTCTACCAGGATCGACGGAATATCCGGCGACTTCAACACCATGAATCCTGCTTGTTCTACGCGCTGTTTGTGCAGCGAGGTCACGCGGCCGATATTGCTTAGGACTTTCTGACCGACGTTCAAGCTGGACGTCAGCGAAGCGGTCATCGACAAGTCGAGCAGCACGCCAGCGAGCATTTTGTCCTTGTCATCGAGGGAGACGTTGCCGGCCCCGCCGATCAAGTCAGAACGGTTTTCACTGTCGGCCAGCCAGCGCGCGGTTTCGGACGTCGCGCCGCGATCCGACAGAGCGAACACCGAGGCACCGAAGGCCGCAGTAGACGGCGCGGCGTCGGCATGGATCGAGACGAACAGGTCGGCGCCCTTCTTACGGGCGATTTCGGTACGGCCACGCAACGGAATGAAGTAGTCGCCGGTACGGGTCAGCTCAGCGCGATAACCTTTCATCGCGCTGATCTGGCGCTGCAGTTCACGGGCGATCGCCAGTACCACGTCTTTTTCATGCTGGCCGCGTGAACCGGAGGCGCCCGGGTCTTCACCGCCGTGACCAGCGTCGATCACTACGATGATGTCACGCTTGCCGGCCGGAGCCGGTGGCGGCGGAGGCAGCTTCACCTGCGGTTGCGACGGGTTGACCGGCACAGCCGGCACCGTCGCGACGCTTGGAGGCGGTGCAGGCGGCGGGTTGGCATCGGCGGCGTTGTCGAACAGGTCGACCACCAGTCGGTTGCCGTACTGGGCGTTGGGCGCCAGGGAGAAGCTTTTTGGGGTCACGACCTTTTTCAAGTCGATCACAACACGCAGGTCGGTCGGCGTGCGTTGGGCCGAGCGCATCGCGGTAATCGGGGTGTTGGCGGTGGACACTTTCAACGGCGCGGCCAGGGTCGCGCCATTGATGTCAATCACCAGGCGATCAGGCGACGTCAAGGTAAAGACGCTGTGCTGGACCGGGCCAGACAGGTCGAACACCAGTCGCGTGTTATCCGGCGCTCGCCACAGGCGAACACTCTTCACCTGAGAAGCAGCCAGAGCATTGACAGTCATTGCCGCAAGCAACACCCCCACGACAGCAACCAACGCGCGAAAGCGCATACCTAACCCCACCAATTATTTGAATTCCAATGCCAAAGCGGCGCACCAAGACTCGCCGCGCGCGCTCTGGGGCAACAACTTCAACTGACGTCCATGCTCATGCGGCGTAATGGTAATGGTCATGTCAGGCTTTGGCAAAAAGCCTGTGCCTTTATCTGGCCACTCGATCAGGCACAACGCATCTTCATCGAAGTAATCCCGGATACCCATGTATTCCAGCTCTTCGGGGTCCACCAGACGATAGAGGTCAAAGTGGAAGGCGCGTACTGCACCGATCTCGTAGGGTTCTACCAGGGTGAACGTAGGGCTTTTTACTGCTCCCGTATGACCCAACCCTCGGATAATCCCTCGGGACAGCGTGGTCTTGCCCGCCCCCAAATCGCCTTCCAGAAAGATCAGCCCGGCTCCGGCCGTCACCTGCGCAATGCGTTGCCCGAACGCAACCATGGCTTCTTCATCAGCCAGGAAAAGGATTACTTCAGACACGGCGACTGCTCCTCCAGCAATTGACGAATGGCGGGTATCAAGTCGCTGGCAGCCAAGCCGCGACCAAAGGTGCCCTGGCGATCGCCCGCCGTGGCATGCAACCAAACCGCCAGGCAGCTTGCCTCATAAGCCTGCATGCCCTGGGCCAGCAACGCGCCCACCAGACCGGCCAGGACATCACCAAGCCCCGCCGCTGCCATCGCTGGATGGCCCTGGTCACACCGTGAAACACGTCCGTCCGGACTGGCAATCAAAGTTCCAGCCCCCTTGAGGATAGCCACTGCATTGAATGTCTGACTCAACGCGCGCGCCACCTTAAGACGATCGGCCTGAACCTCGGCTGTCGAAATACCCAGCAACCGCGCGGCTTCCCCTGGATGCGGGGTGATCACGCAGTTGGCCGGCAAGCTGACGCCGCCACTGGCAAGTTGGTTCAAGGCGTCGGCATCCCAGACTTGTGGCTGCTTCGCGTTGGCGGCGACGGACAGCAGGCTTTTGCCCCAGGACGCATCACCCAGCCCAGGCCCGATCACAATGACCGAGATCTTTTCCAACAGGCCCATCAGTTGATTGGCCGAGCTCACGCAGACGGTCATGACTTCCGGCAAGCGGGCCAAAGCGGCCGACACGTGTTCCAGGCGCGTCGCCAGGGACACCATCCCCGCACCACTGCGCAAGGCACTTTCGGCACTCAGCAAGGCTGCGCCGCCAAAGCCGCGGTCGCCGCCAATGACTAACAAGTGGCCAAACTGGCCTTTATGGGCGTCCGGGGAACGCGCCGCCAGTTGCGGCAGATGGCCGTGCAACAGGGGCTGTACGTCGGTTATTGCGTGTTTTGTCTGCGGCATGCGTCTTCAAGCTCCGATGTCTGGCAGAATTATACGCATCTAACCTGTGGTTTCCCGTGTCTCATGCCTGCTATTACGTCCGATCTTCCCGCCCTCGCCCAATCGATCAAAGACTGGGGCCGCGAGTTGGGCTTTCAACAAGTCGGCATCAGCGGCCTGGACCTGGCCGAGCATGAGCAGCACCTGCAACGCTGGCTCGACGCGGGCTACCACGGCGAGATGGAATACATGGGCGCCCACGGCAGCAAACGCTCCCACCCCGACGAACTGGTGCCCGGCACCTTGCGCGTGGTGTCGCTGCGCATGGACTACCTGCCGGGCGATACGCAAATGGCCCAATTGCTGGCCAAGCCGGAAAAAGCCTATATCTCCCGTTACGCCTTGGGCCGCGACTACCACAAGCTGATCCGCAAGCGCGTGCAGCAACTGGCCGACCGCATTCAAGCGCAGATCGGCCCTTTCGGCTTCCGCGCCTTTGTCGACAGCGCGCCTGTGCTGGAAAAAGCCATCGCCGAAAAAGCCGGGCTGGGCTGGATCGGTAAAAACACCCTGGTCCTCAATCGCAAGGCCGGCAGCTATTTCTTCCTCAGCGAGCTGTTTGTCGACTTGCCGCTGCCGATCGACGCGCCCCACAGCACCGAACATTGCGGCCGTTGCACTGCTTGCCTGGATATCTGCCCCACCAATGCCTTCGTCGGCCCTTACGTACTGGACGCCCGACGCTGCATTTCCTACCTGACCATCGAGCTGAAGAACGCGATCCCCGAGGAGCTGCGCCCCCTGATCGGCAACCGTGTTTTCGGTTGCGATGACTGTCAGATCGTATGCCCATGGAATCGTTTCGCCCGCCCTACCGCTGAAAGCGATTTCAAGCCACGCCACAATCTGGATAACGCGGAGTTGGCCGAACTGTTTATGTGGGACGAGGATAAATTCCTCAGCAGCACCGAAGGCTCACCGCTGCGTCGCGCCGGCTACGAGCGCTGGTTGCGCAATCTTGCGGTGGGCCTGGGCAATGCGCCGTCGAGCATTCCAGTGTTGGAGGCCTTGAAGGCGCGCCGGGATTACCCGTCGGAATTGGTGCGTGAACATGTGGAATGGGCGCTGAACCAGCACGCTACGCGCTAGTGCACGTCGTCGTTGTAGACGAACTTGGGCATTTCCCAGTGAAAACGGATCGCCAGCAGCCGCAATAGAAAGCCGCTGAACAGGGTCAGCAGGATCGACTGTTCACTGGGCAGCTCCAGATAAAGGCAGAGCATGTAGAACCAGGCGGCGAGGAACGACACGCTGGCGTATAGCTCGCGGCGGAAGATCAGCGGGATGTCGTTGCAGAAGATGTCTCGCAGGATGCCACCGAAAACTCCAGTGATCACACCACTGACCGACGCCACCAGCATGCCGTGGCCCATCTCCAACGCGGTCATGCAACCAATCAGGGTGAACGCCACCAGGCCCACGGCGTCCAGCGCCAGGAACAACGAGCGCAGACGACGCATCAGCGGTGCGATAAAGATCGTCACCAGTGCGGCAATCGAGGTCAGCACCAGGTATTCCGGGTGTTTGACCCAGGTCAGCGGGTAATGCCCGAGCAGCACGTCGCGCACCGAACCACCGCCCAACGCTGTGACGCAGGCGATCAGCACTACACCAAACCAGTCCATGCCGCGCCGCCCGGCCGACAGCGCGCCGGTCATGGCTTCGGCAGTGATGGCGATGAGGTAGAGCATCAGCAGCATGAGGGCGATCCTTGCGATTTTGTAGTGAGCGGGCTTGCCCCGCGCTGGGGTGCGTAGCAGCCCCCAAAAGCCAGCGATGATATCCGTTTGTAGGTGCGTGTTGGCTAAATTAGGGCTGCTTCGCACCCCAGCGCGGGACAAGCCCGCTCACTACAGGGCCAGATCAAGCCTTGATGAAATGCTTGCGGTAATGCTGCAGCTCGGCAATCGACTCGCGGATATCGTCCAGTGCCAGGTGAGTGCTGCCCTTATGGAAGCTGTCTTTGACTTCCGGCGCCCAACGCGCGGCCAGCTCTTTAAGCGTGGACACATCCAGGTTGCGGTAGTGGAAGTAGCTTTCCAGCGCCTTCATATGCGTATAAAGGAAACGACGGTCCTGGCAGATGCTGTTGCCGCAGATCGGCGACTTGCCCTTGGGCACCCACTTTTCCAGGAAGGCGATGGTTTCGGCTTCGGCTTCGGCCATGCTGACGCGGCTGTCGCGTACGCGCTGGGTCAGGCCGGAGTTGCCGTGGGTGCGGGTGTTCCACTCATCCATGGTGGCGAGCACGGCGTCGCTGTGGTGGATGGCGATCACCGGACCTTCGGCCAAGGTGTTGAGGTTGCTGTCGGTGACAATCGTCGCCATCTCGATGATGACATCGGTGTCGGGGTTCAGACCGGTCATTTCCAGATCGATCCAAATCAGGTTCTGTGGGTTTTGCATGGCTTGATTCTCTTGGCACCTTGGCGTAGCTGCGCAGTTTAGCAGGCGGGGGCGTGCTAGACTCGCCACCGTTTTACCCAACTTTTGCATTATCGACACGGAACACCAATGGCCAAACGCCAGCTCAATCGTCGCCAAAACTGGCGCATCGAAAAGATTCAAGGTGAACGCGCCGCTCGCGCCGCCAAACGTGAATCCTCCGCCGTAGAAGCGCTTGAAGGCGGCGACCTGGGCCCCGAGCAAACGGGCCTGGTGATCGCGCACTTTGGTGTGCAGGTCGAAGTCGAGGCGCTGGAAGGCGAACTCGCGGGCTCGGTCTCCCGTTGCCACCTGCGCGCCAACCTGCCGGCGCTGGTCACCGGCGACAAAGTGGTCTGGCGCGCCGGCAACCAAGGCATCGGCGTGATCGTTGCCCAGTTGCCACGCACCACCGAACTGCGCCGCCCGGACAGCCGTGGCCAGCTCAAGCCGGTGGCGGCCAACGTCGACATGATCGTGATCGTGTTCGCGCCGCTGCCGGAGCCGCATGCCAACCTGATCGACCGCTATCTGGTCGCAGCCGAGCACGCTGGCATTCGCCCACTGTTGCTGTTGAACAAATTTGACTTGATCGACGAGCAAAACGCCCCCGCGCTGAATGCCCTGCTCGCGGTATACCGCACGCTCGGTTACCCGGTGCTGGAAGTTTCGGCGCATCACGGCAATGGCATGGAACAGCTGCAACAGCAGTTGGACGGGCGCATCAGCGTGTTTGTCGGCCAGTCGGGCGTGGGCAAATCCTCGCTGGTCAACAGCCTGCTGCCGGAAGTCGACACCCGCGTAGGCCCGCTGTCGGAACTGTCCGGCCAGGGCACCCACACCACCACCACCGCGCGGTTGTTCCACTTCCCCGGCGGCGGTGAGTTGATCGACTCCCCAGGCATCCGCGAATTCGGCCTCGGCCACGTCAGCCGCAGCGATGTGGAAGCGGGCTTTATCGAGTTCAACGACCTGATCGGCACTTGCCGCTTCCGCGACTGCAAACACGACCGCGAGCCGGGCTGTGCGTTGCTCAAGGCGCTAGAGGATGGCCGTCTGCAGCAGCAGCGGATGAATAGCTATCGGTCGATTATTGCGAGTTTGCCTGAAACAGCTTATTAAACACTCCCGTAATAGCCCTGGCCCTTGGGCCGGGGAGCTCTGAAGAGCTATTCGTCCTACATTGCGAATACCTTACCTAACAAAGAATGCTCTGTAGGACATATAGCCCGGTAGGCGAGGGAACATTCTCTTTATTTCTGCCACAGTTTTCTTCCGCATTTATTCCCTTACATTTCGAACTCTTGGCGCCTTCAACCGATACCGCCAGTGTTCCGCACGAAATGACACAAGGGAATCCCATGCAAACTTATCATCTGTTTATCAGCCACTCGTGGAGTTACTCAGACGCTCACGACAAGCTGGTGAACTTGCTGACGGCTCACCCAACCTTCAACTTTAAAAACTTTTCAGTCCCCCCACAAAACCCGATCATCGGTGCACAAACGGACCAAGAACTGGAGGCCGCTATTGAAAACAAGATTCGCCCCTGCTCGGCGGTACTGATTATGGCGGGCATGTACTCCACTTACAGCAAGTGGATCAATAAGGAAATTGAAATTGCCCAGCGCATGGGCAAAATTATTATTGCGATCAAGCCGTTTGGGGCTGAACGCATTTCCTCAGTTGTTCGTGAAGCCGCCACAGCAGAATGTGCTTGGAACACTAACAGCATTGTCAACGCTATTCGCCAGAACACGGAAGCCTGACCATGCGCAAGGCACTCTTCATCGGCATCAACAACTACCAGCATGTTTCACCGTTATCAGGATGCAATAACGACGCTATGGCCATGGCCTCGCTATTGGAGCGCCACGCGAACGGCAGGCCAAACTTCAATAATAAGATCATGACCTCTGCAGAAAACCGCCTCACACTCAGCACTATGAAGCAGCATATCCAAAGCCTGTTTTCCGGCGATTGCGACGTTGCCCTTCTTTACTTCGCCGGGCATGGCCAGTTCGATACAGACATCGACGAGGGATTATTGATTCCTCAAGACTATGAACCCGGTGGCGAAGGGATTCGCATCAGCGATATTTTGAACTGGGCAACTAACGCCACAGGGATAAAAAACAAAATCATCATTCTCGACTGCTGCCAGGCAGGCGCCGCCGGAGCCATGCGTGGCCTGCGCGCAGGCACAAGCGTACTTGGCGAGGGCGTGACCATTCTCACAGCCTGCAAGCAACACCAGTCAGCGTTGGAGACCGGCGGCCACGGTGTCTTCACGGGCCTGTTATTGCAGGCTTTGCACGGTGGAGCAGCAAACGTTCTAGGCAAAGTCACACCAGGCAGCGTGTATTCGTTCGTAGATAACGCACTCGGTGCCTGGGAACAGCGTCCCGTATTCAAAACCAATGTCTCGCAGTTTGTCCCGTTACGCGAGGTCGCCCCCCTTATAGCGGAGGAGACGCTACGTAAATTCAAGGACTGGTTCCCAGAGGCCAGCCACGTGTTCCCCCTTGATCCCAGTTACGAGCCCACCGCCAGCGAGTTCGACCCTGACAACGGGGAAATTTTTTCCCAACTGCAAAAGTGCAATCGCCACAGCCTGATAGAACCCGTTGACGCCGAGCATATGTATTACGCCGCCATCAATTCAACCGGCTGCCGCCTCACAGCGTTGGGCACCTACTACCGCGAACTTGCCATCAAAGGACACCTCTGATGCCAGTATTCATCAGCTACCGGCATACCGATCGCCTCCAAGCCATGGCTATCAACGCACGGTTATCACAGGCGAACATCAAAACCTATATTGATGTACTGGATGCAGAGTCACAGACCACGGACGATATTACGGGTGTCATCACACGACGCATCACCGAGTGCACTCATCTTCTGGCGGTGGTTTCCGAACAAACCGCGCGATCTTGGTGGGTGCCGTTTGAAATTGGCGAGGCGACGATCAGCAATCGACGCATCTGTTCTTTCAAAACAGGCTCCAGCGAGCTACCTCTATACCTAGATAAATGGCCAAAGCTAACCAGTGACAACGATATTAGTTTTTTCATTGATGCCTACCGCGAAGAGGTAACCACTAAGCGTTCGGCGGTTCTGGACTCTGCCAACGAATCCATGCGCAGCGTCTACAAGCAGAACGCCGAACTCTTCCACAGCCAACTCAAAAACCGGGTTCGTCGCGGATACTAATAACCCACATACAACAAGGCCGCGATCATCGCGGCCTTGTCGTATGTGAAGCTTACGAACCCGTACCAGGCACCGTAGGATCCTTCACCCCACCATCATCAAACAAATTCAGCTTCTGGCGCAGCTCATGCGCCGGCAGCGGCTCTTGCCCTGGCGGAATGGCGTTCGGGTCGACCGGTACTTCGCCAGGCGCGCCTGAACCTTGGGTGGGTTGCGGCGCTGGCGGCTGATCACCCTCAATCGCACGCTGGGCCTTTTTGGTCAGCACTACGATGTCGATCCGGCGGTTGACCGGGTTGAACGGGTCTTGATGATCAAACAACTGCGATGAAGCGAAGCCCACCACCCGTGCCACTTGCGGGTCCGGATAGCTGCCGGCTACCAGCGCGCGGCGAGCGGCATTGGCGCGGTTGGCCGAGAGCTCCCAGTTGCCGAAGTCGCCCTGGCCCGCGTACGGCTTGGCGTCGGTGTGGCCGCTGATGCTGATCTTGTTCGGCACTGCCTTGATGGTGTCGGCCATGGCCAGCAGGATGTCTTCAAAGTACGGCTTCAAGCGCGCGCTGCCGGAGTCGAACATCGGCCGGTTGGCCGCGTCGGTGATCTGGATACGCAAACCTTCAGGCGTGATCTCGAAGGAAATCTGGTCCTTGAATTTCAGCAGTTGCGGGTTTTCCTCAACCTTGGTCTGCAGTTCTTGCAGCAACAGTTCAAGACGTTCCTGCTCGACCTGTTCGGCCATGGATTCAACGGTATCGCGCTCGATCGGGATTTTTTCCTGGGGCGATTCGGTCTGGACTTCCGGGTTGATGGTGCGCTCAGGCGCCAACTGCGGCGAACCGCCCAGGTCGATCACGAAGGGCGTGCCGCTTTCCGAGAAACCAATTGGGTCTTTGAAGTAACCCGCGATGGCGATCTTCTGTTCCGGCGTAGCGGTGGACATCAGCCACAGCACCAGGAAGAACGCCATCATCGCCGTCGCAAAGTCGGCGAAGGCGATTTTCCAGGCGCCGCCATGGTGCCCCGCAGCGAAGCGCTTGACGCGCTTGATGATTATCGGCTGGTTGTTTTCCATGGCTTAGCGACCGCGAACCGCTTGTTCCAGCTCGGTGAAGCTTGGGCGATGTTTCGGGTACAGCACCTTGCGGCCGAATTCCACCGCCAGCGACGGCGGCATGCCGGAGGCTGAGGCGACCAAGCTGGCCTTGATCGATTCGTACAGGTTGATTTCTTCCTTGGCGTCATGGGCCAGGGAGGTGGCCAGCGGGCCGAAGAAGCCGTAGGCCGCGAGAATACCGAAGAAGGTACCGACCAGTGCCGCACCGACGTGCATACCGATGGCAGCCTGGTCGCCCTCACCCAGGGACGCCATGGTCACCACGATACCGAGTACCGCCGCGACGATACCGAAACCCGGCATACCGTCAGCGATGCCAGTCACAGCGTGGGAGGGATGCTCCAGCTCTTCTTTAAGGCTGAACAACTCCATGTCGAACAGGCCTTCCAGCTCATGGGGGGCCATGTTGCCGGAGGACATGATGCGCAGGTAGTCACAGATGTAGGCGGTCATGCGCTCATCTTTGAGCACGGCCGGGTATTTGGCGAAAATCGGGCTGGCGGCTGCGTCTTCGATGTCGGCCTCGATGGCCATCATGCCTTCGCGGCGGCTCTTGTTGAGGATCTCGTAGACCAGGCCCAGAACCTCCAGATAGAAGGTGTGGGTGAAGCGCGAACCGAACATGCCCAGGGACTTCTTGACCACGTGCATGGTCATGTAGCCGGGGTTGGCCTGCAAGAATGCGCCGAACGCCGCACCACCGATAATCAGCACTTCGAAGGGCTGGATCAACGCAGCAATTTTACCGTGGGACAGGACGTAGCCACCGAGCACGCTTGCGATGACGACGATGATGCCGATAATTTTAGCCATAGGGGATGAGTACTTGCGCCGTCGGGTTCATGGACATATTGGGTGTAGCAGAAAACTCTTGTTCTACTTATCGGCAAAACTGCGCCAGACTATAGCCCGTTAAGGCGAAAAGCCAGTTCGGCCCGCTCCGGGCGTGTAGACCGCAAGTGATGATCGCGCCCCTATCATGGCTAATGAAACGACAGTCCCAACTGCAAAACCGACCTCTCTCGCCGCTTGGGTCAAGCGCCTGGACGATGTGCTGCTGCCTGTGCCCCAGGCCAGCCACGACCGTGTGTGCAAAGGCATCCGCGACAGCCGCAGTTCATTGCGAGATATTGCCGAGCTGATGCAAAGCAGCCCGGCGCTCGTGCTCAGCGTGATGCGCGAGGCCAACAGCCACACCCATGGCAGCCTGGCGGAACCGGCGGAAAACCTCGAAGTGGCACTTAATCGCCTGGGCCTCAAGCGCGCCGAAGAACTGCTGGCGCGCCTGCCCTCGGTGCCGGCCAACGAGATTCCTGTGGCATTGCGCCAATTGTTGCTGGTGAGCCAGCACGCTTCGCAGCAAGCCAACGGTTTGTTCGGCAGCCGCCTGGCGCGACTGTGGCAGGACATTCACTGGGGCAGCCTGCTGTTTCTGTCGCCGCTGTGGCCGATGGCGGTCGCCTACCCCAAACTCCTCGAAGAATGGGAACTGCGGGTGATCCACAAAGGCCAATCGGCGCGCGAGGTCGAGCAAGCGTTGTTCGGCGTGCGCCTGCTGGACCTGTGCGTCGCCCTGACCGAAGCCTGGCACTTACCGATCTGGGTATCCCAGGGCTACAAGCTGCTGATGAGCGAGAAACGCTTGCTGGTCAAGGCGCTGCACATCGCCCGCGAAGACGACCCATTGCGCCACCAGCAATTGCTCGACGCCGAACCCAATCTGCGCCGCTGGTTGAACCAGCCAGCCAACACCGTGCTGCTGGCCAACGGCCTGGCGATGTCGGCCCAGGAGTCCTGGACCTGCCCGCACACCGAACGCTGGCAATTGCTCACTGCGCTGTACCTGCAACAGCCTTTGGGCGAGGTGCAGCAACTGGTCCACCAACAGGCTGTCACCAGCGCCCGCACCGCCTTGATGCCCGACCTCTGGCACCCGGCGCTGTCGCTGATCTGGCCGTGGCATGTACAAAAGATTCATCGCGGCCTGCTCCCAGCGCCGCCGCCCACTGCCGAGGCTCTGGCCGTGTGGCGCAAGCGCTGCACCGAGCTGCTGGTAGAGCCGAGCCGCTTTGCCAACGCCATGCACTTGACCACCTGCGCCAAGGAGGCCCTGGTGGCCAGTGGTATGCAGCGGGTCATGTTGTTGATGGCTGACCGCGCCATGAGCACCTTGCGTGTGCACCAGGCCGATGGCCTGCCGAAGGATGCGGCCAATTTGAGCCTGGATGTGGTCAACAGTACGTTGCTGCAGCGCTTGCTGGAAAAGTCCGCCCAAGTACGCCTCAACCCTGAAAACCACGCGCAGTTTTCGGCTTTGCTGCCGCCGATCCTGCGCCGCCTGTTCACCGGCGAACATCTGTTGCTGCGCTCCTTGAGCTGCAATGGCAAGGTGGTGATGCTGATGGTGGCCGACCAGGGCGGCGGGCCGTTCTCGGAAACCACCGTGCAGGCCTTCGGCAAAACGGCCCAATGCATCGAGAAAGCCCTGCACTGCTTTACCAACCGCAGCGCCTGATGCTTGCGCTACAATCGCCGTCTTTTATCGCCAACATTTGTGCCCAGGAGACCTCACATGCCTGACTTCTCTGGCTTGCCGCTGGTGATCGAATCCAGCGACCTGCTTGGTCGCCTCGAGGCCGAACACCTGATACTGGTGGACCTCACCAGTGCCGCCCGCTACGCCGAAGGGCATATCCCCGGCGCGCATTTCGTTGACCCCAAGCGCACCCAACTGGGCCAGCCGCCGGCACCCGGCTTGCTGCCCAACAAGGCTGATCTTGAGAAACTGTTCGGCGAACTGGGCCATACACCGGACGCCACCTACGTGGTCTACGACGACGAAGGCGGTGGCTGGGCCGGACGATTCATCTGGATGCTCGACGTGATCGGCCACCAGAAGTACCACTACCTGGACGGCGGCCTGCTGGCCTGGCTGGAAGAAAAGCACCCGGTCTCGACCGACGTGCCCGCCCCCGCCGGCGGCCCGGTCAGCCTCACGCTGCACGACGGTCCCACCGCCACCCGCGAATACCTGCAAAGCCGCTTGGGCGCTGCCGACCTGGGCATCTGGGACGCACGCGGCCCGCTGGAGTACTCCGGCGAAAAGGTCCTCGCAGCCAAAGGCGGACACATCCCCGGCGCCGTGAACTTCGAATGGACCGCCGGCATGGACAAGGCGCGCAACCTGCGTATCCGCCGCGACATGCCGCAGATCCTCGAAGACCTGGGGCTGACCCGCGACAAAGAAATCATCACCCACTGCCAGACTCACCACCGCTCTGGCTTCACCTACCTGGTGGCCAAGGCGCTCGGTTATCCGCGAGTCAAAGGTTATGCCGGTTCCTGGGGCGAATGGGGCAACCACCCCGACACCCCCGTCGAGATTTAAGGTTTAAGGACAGTTATGAAAAAGCAGTTGTTTATCCTCAGCCAGTACTTGCTGCCGCACCACTTGCTGTCGCGCCTGGCCGGTTGCATCGCCGAATGCCGTGTGCGCTGGTTCAAGAATGCGTTCACCACGTGGTTCGCCAAGCGTTATCAAGTGGACATGTCCCAGGCCCTGGTTGAAGACGTGACCGCCTACGAGCACTTCAACGCCTTCTTCACCCGCGCCCTGAAAGACGGCGCGCGCCCACTGGATCAAACCCCAGGCGCGGTGTTGAGCCCTGCCGATGGTGCGGTCAGCCAACTGGGCCCGATCGAGCATGGCCGGGTGTTCCAGGCCAAGGGCCACAGCTTCAGCGTGCTGGAGTTGCTAGGTGGTGATTCGGCCGTAGCAGCGCCGTTCATGGGCGGTGATTTCGCCACCATCTACCTGTCGCCGAAGGACTACCACCGGGTGCACATGCCGCTGGCCGGCACGCTGCGTGAGATGGTCTACATCCCGGGTCGCATCTTCTCGGTGAACCAGACTACCGCTGAAAACGTACCTGAACTGTTCGCGCGCAACGAGCGCGTTGCCTGCATTTTCGACACCGAACGCGGCCCGATGGCCGTGGTATTGGTGGGCGCGATGATCGTCGCGTCGATTGAAACCGTATGGGCCGGCCTGGTGACACCGCCGAAGCGCGAGCTGAAAACCTTCCGCTACGACGAGGCTGCACGTGCGCCGATTCATCTGGAAAAAGGTGCGGAGTTGGGTCGCTTCAAGCTGGGTTCGACCGCAATCGTACTGTTCGGGCCGGATCAGGTGAAGTGGGCTGAAGAGCTGGTGGCCGGTACTCCGGTGCAGATGGGCCAGGGCATGGCACTGCCAAAAGCCTAACGCAGAACCCAATGTGGGAGCTGGCTTGCCTGCGATGACAATGGTGAATCCAACACCGCTATCGCAGGCAAGCCAGCTCCCACATTTTTGATCCCATTCCTCCAGCGGGATCGGAGGGTTACAGCTGACCGTCGCGATCGCGGAAGCCCAGCAGATACAACACCCCATCCAACCCCAAGGTCGAAATCGCCTGCTTCGCCGACTGCTTCACCAACGGCTTGGCGCGGAACGCCACACCTAACCCGGCAATCGCCAGCATCGGCAAGTCATTCGCCCCGTCGCCGACCGCAATGGTCTGTTCCAGACGCAAGCCTTCCTTGTGCGCCAGTTCCTTCAGCAAATCCGCCTTGCGCTGTGCGTCGACAATCGGCTCGACCGCCACGCCGGTCACCTTGCCATCCACCACTTCCAGCTCGTTGGCGAACACGTAGTCGATGCCCAGCTTGGCCTGCAATTGCTTGGCGAAGTAGGTGAAGCCACCCGACAGGATCGCGGTCTTGTAACCCAGCCGCTTGAGTTCGGCGAACAGGGTCTCGGCGCCTTCGGTCAGGCGCAGGGAGGCGCCGATGGAGTCCAGCACGCTCACGTCCAGGCCTTTGAGCAGCGCGAGGCGCTCCTTGAAGCTGGCGCGGAAATCCAGCTCACCGGCCATGGCGCGCTCGGTGATTTCGGAAACCTGCTCGCCCACACCGGCGGCTTTGGCCAACTCGTCGATGACTTCAGCCTCGATCAGCGTGGAGTCCATGTCGAACACCGCCAGACGGCGGTTGCGGCGGAACAGCGAGTCCTCCTGGAACGCGATATCGACATTCAGCTCCTGGGCCACGCTGAGGAACTCGGCGCGCAGGGCTTGCGGGTCGGCCGGTTCACCGCGCACGGAGAACTCGATGCAGCCCTTGCCTTTGTCGGCCGGGGTGTCCAACGGCATACGACCCGACAGACGGTCAATATGGTCGATATTCAAGCCGTATTGCGCAGTAATGGAGCTGACGCGCTGCAACTGTTCGGCGGTGACCTTGCGGGTGAGCAGCGTCACGATGTGGCGTTTCTTGCCCTGGCCGGCGACCCATTGCTGGTAGTCCTCTTCGGAGACCGGGGTGAAACGCACCTGCTGATCAAGCTTGTACGCCGTAAACAGGATGTCCTTGAGCACCGAAGACGCCTGTTCAGTGCTCGGGATCTCGACCAGGATGCCGAAGGACAAGGTGTCGTGGATCACCGCCTGACCGATGTCGAGAATGTTCACACCACCCTGGGCCAGAACACCGGTAATGGCTGCGGTCAGACCTGGGCGGTCTTCCCCCGTGATGTTTATCAGGACAATTTCGCGCAAGGCGCACCCCCAGGCTGGAAAAAAACCGCATTCTACCCACTTTCAGTGACCATCGGGCACAGCCAGCGCTTTGCCGGTCCTAGGGCTGTCGCTATACTGCGCGTCAACTTCACGGACCAAGAGCCGAGCGCAAGTGAACCGGCCCACGCCAGTAAAAACCGATAATTTCTTCCTGCTGATCTTCCGGGCACTGCGCCACCGCCGTGTACCGATCGCATTACGCATCGCCAGCCATAACGTGATCCTGGTCGCCCTGGCCCTGGTGATCTACGCCTGCGTGATGGGTTTGCAGTTCAAACAGGCCATGCATGAGCAAGCCGACGCCCTGGGCGAGAGCTTGACCACCCAGACCGCCACCTCGGCGACTGAGTTGTTGGTGTCCAATGACATCCTCAGCCTCAACGTGCTGCTCAACAACCTGACCAAGAACCCGCTGGTGGCCCACGCCGCCATCTACAGCGTGGACAACCGGATCATGGCCGAAGCCGGGCAACGCCCGAAAAACGGCCTGCTGGGTGAAGCCGAAGGTCTCTACCAGAGCAATATTACGTTTCAGGATGTGAAGGCCGGCCAACTGCGCATCAGCCTGGACATGCAGCAATTCCAGCAGCCGATGACCATCAGCCTGCAAAGCATGGGCATCTTGAGCGCGATCCTGCTGGCATTGGCGTTGGCGTTGAGTCTGCGCCTGGGTCGACACATCTCCACGCCACTGATGCAGTTGCGCATCTGGCTGCGCGATATCGACGAACACACCCCGGCCACTGAACGCCAGGATGAGATCGGCGACCTCGCCCGCCAGTTGCACGCCAGTTTCGCCCCGGAACCGGTGGTGCGCGAAGTAGAGCCAGAGCCTGAGTTCGACGAAACAGACTACGACGACGAGCCTGAGTTTGAAGTGCAAGACGCGCCGGTAGCGGGCCTGAAGCCTGCCACCCGCCAGGCGTTCAAAGCCGAAGAAGACGAGCTGGACGACGAAGACCCCTTCGCCGACCTGCGCGACACCTCAGCCAGCGAACCGGCCGTCGCACCGAAGCCAGTCCCGGTGAAGAATACCGAACCCCAGTTCAGCGCCGTATTGGCTGTGCAACTGGGCGCTCAGGACCAACTGCGTCGCCTGCCCCGCGCACGCCTGACCGAGCTGCTGGAGCGCTACCGCGACTGCCTTGACCAGGCCGCTTCGCTGTACCAGAGCGAGCTGCACACCCTGAACGACGGCAGCACGCTGATGCTGTTCCACAGTGAAGACAGCGGCGAAGACTACCTGACCAACGCCATCTGCTGCGGCGAGTTGCTTCGCGCCCTGGGCCATGCCCTGCAGATCGAAGTGGCCGACAGTGGCATCACGCTGCAACTGCAGTTGGGCCTGACGGTGAGCGATGACCTGTTTGGCATGAGCCAGATCGACCTGCTGCTCACCGAAAGCGCCCAGGACGCCCTGGCGCTGTCGCAGCACAGCCGCAACCTGTTGCTGGTGGAACGTAAGATCAGTGAAGACACACTGATCCGCCAGCGCGCACGGATCCGCCCGATTGCCAGCCCAGAGGGTGCAAGCTGTGTGGAGCGGTTGATGGAGCCGTATCCCTCGATGCTGGAGCGGCAGTTGGCGCGGATGCACGAGACCCGCAAGCCCTGATCTTATGTAGGAGCCGGCTTGCCGGCGATGGCAATCTCACCATCACCACCGGCCTCGACGACCTCATCGCCGGTAAGCCGGCTCCTACAGGGATCGGGTTTACAGCCAACAAAAAGGCCCGCTGAATCAGCGGGCCTTTTTTGTATCTGCGATTCAGATCAGAACCTGAACACTTCCATATCCGTGCGAATCGGCGTCGCCATTGGCATCTTCGGCTTCTGCGGTTCTGCCGGCTTAGCCTGCGCCGGGGCGCTCTGCTTGCGCGGCGCTTCGGCAATCGGCGGTTGGTTGGCCAATGGCTTGAGGGCCACCGACAACTGCTGTGCCAGATGTTGCAACAACACGCCCTGGGCCTGGACCTGGGACGCGGTGGTGCCGGTGTGCTGCTCCTGCAGGTGCACGATGCGGTTATCGCGTACCTGGCCACGACGATCGATCAAGCGCCATTGCGCATCGAGAATCGCCGGCTGCGACGTACCGGAGTCAAGACGGGTGATCGTCAGCAACACCTGCACGTCCGGAGTAAACCCGGTCGGCGCGGGCGCCAGCACCACACGCTGGCTGTCCAACTGACCTGCGACCTGGCGCAACATCAATTGGTTGATGTCGGACGACAAACTGCCCGCCCAACGACCATCGGTGGAACCTTGCAGGCTGCCGTCGTTCTGACGTTGCAGCAGTGTTTCGCGTTGCAGGTAGTCGGCGACGACCACCGGGCCCAGCAAGACGGCCATGCCGGCGGTCTGTGCAGGTTGAGCCGGACTTCCGCTGTCCAGCTGGTACAGCGACACCGGTTGATGTGTGCTGCAACCCGCCAGCCCCAAAAGGCCAGCGAGCACAAAAAATAAAGGAAGGCGTGGAGCAGTCATCATCCCATCCAGGTGGCTGCCACAAGGCGAACCACAATGTAATACTAAAAATAACCTAAACACGCTCGGCCACGCCGGCGCTGGAAAGGCCATATCATCCGTGAATATGCGCCATGACTCCAGCGCCAAAGCGTCGATCTACGCGTTAAATCGTAGATCGAGGGCTCTAATACGCGTTAAACCGGCGTTTCCACCAGCAAAGCATCCACGCGCTGGAAGCCACGAGGCAATTTGTTACCACGCCGACCGCGCTCACCCTTGTAATGCTCAAGGTCGTCAGGACGCAACGACAGGGTACGTTTACCGGCCTGAAGCACCAACGTCGCGCCTTCCGGGATCACTGCGATGTCGGTCACATACTCTTCGCGACTGGCCACTCGCTCGCCGGGGATGCCAATGATCTTGTTGCCCTTGCCTTTGCCCAACTGCGGCAGGTCGCTGATCTTGAATACCAGCAAACGCCCCTCGGTAGTCACCGACGCCAGCCAGTTGCTCTCTCGGTCGTCCACCGGCCGCGGCAGGATCACCTTGGCGTTGTTCGGCAAGCTCAGCAAAGCCTTGCCCGCCTTGTTCTTGGCCTGCAGGTCTTCACCTTTCACCACAAACCCGTAGCCCGCGTCGGAGGCGATCACGTACAGCGCATCGTCGTCCGGCAGCAGCACGCACTCGAAATTCGCCCCTGGTGGCGGCGTCAGGCGCCCGGTCAATGGCTCACCCTGCCCCCGTGCAGACGGCAAGGTGTGGGCCGGTACCGAATAACTGCGCCCGGTGGAATCGATAAACACCGCAAACTGGTTGGAACGCCCGGCGGCAGCGGTCTTGAACCCGTCACCCGCCTTGTACGACAAGCCAGTGGCATCAATATCATGCCCTTTGGCGGAGCGAACCCAACCCTTTTCCGACAGAACGACGGTAATTTTCTCGTTTGGCAGCAACTCGGTTTCTGTCAGCGCTTTCGCTTCTGCGCGCTGCACGATCGGCGAACGACGGTCATCGCCATAGGTTTCGGCGTCTTTGATCAATTCGCTGCGCACCAGCTTCTTCAGCTTGGCTTCGCTGCCCAGCAGCGCTTGCAGCTTGGCTTGCTCCTTGAGCAGCGCGTCCTGTTCGTCGCGCAGCTTCATTTCTTCCAGTCGCGCCAACTGACGCAAGCGGGTGTCGAGGATGTAGTCAGCCTGAATCTCGCTCAGCTCGAAACGCGCAATCAACTCGGCTTTCGGGTGCTCGGCGGTACGGATGATGTGGATCACTTCATCCAGGTTGAGGTAGGCAATCAGCAAGCCGTCCAACAGGTGCAGGCGACGCTCGACCTTATCCAGGCGAAATTGCAGGCGGCGACGCACGGTGTTGACCCGGAACTCCAGCCACTCCACCAGCAGGTTGCGCAGGTTTTTCAGCTGCGGCTTGCCGTCCAGGCCGATGATGTTGACGTTGACCCGGTAGCTGGACTCCAGGTCCGTGCTGGCAAACAGATGCTGCATCAGCACTTCGTGGTCGACCCGACTATTGGTCGGGATGATCACGATGCGGCAAGGGTTTTCGTGGTCGGATTCGTCACGCAGGTCGGCAACCTGCGGCAATTTCGATGGTTTGGCCTGCATCAGCGCGGCGATCTGCTCCAGCACCTTGGCACCGGACACCTGGTGCGGCAACGCGGTGACGATAATGTCGCCATCTTCGATGTGGTAAACGGCGCGCATACGCACCGAGCCCTTGCCGGTTTCGTACATCTTCAGCAGGTCGGCGCGCGGCGTGATGATTTCCGCTTCGGTCGGGTAATCCGGCCCCTGGATGTGCTCGCAGAGCTGTTCTACCGTGGCTTTGGGCTCATCGAGCAAGCGCACGCAGGCGGTGGCGACTTCACGCAGGTTATGCGGCGGCACGTCAGTGGCCATACCCACAGCAATACCGGTGGTGCCATTGAGCAGGATGTTCGGCAAACGTGCCGGCAACACCAGTGGTTCGTCGAGGGTGCCGTCGAAATTAGGCCCCCAGTCGGCGGTGCCCTGGCCCAATTCGCTCAGCAGGACTTCCGAATAACGCGACAGACGCGCTTCGGTGTATCGCATCGCAGCGAACGATTTGGGATCGTCCGGCGCACCCCAGTTGCCCTGCCCGTCTACCAGCGTGTAGCGATAGCTGAACGGCTGCGCCATCAGCACCATCGCTTCGTAGCAGGCGGAATCGCCGTGGGGGTGGAACTTACCGAGCACGTCACCGACGGTACGCGCCGACTTCTTGTGCTTGGAATCAGCGTCCAGGCCCAACTCACTCATGGCGTAGATGATGCGCCGTTGTACGGGCTTGAGGCCGTCGCCGATATGCGGCAAGGCACGGTCCATGATCACGTACATGGAGTAGTTGAGGTAGGCATTTTCGGTGAAGTCAGCCAGCGACCGGCGTTCTACGCCATCTAAGCTGTCTGCGAGGATGTCACTCATGCGGGCCTCATCATGGTCGGGTAAGGTGCTGCGGAACTGCCGCTGCACCGGGTCAATTCAAAAAAACAGGGGCTCATGGGCGAGCGCTCCAGCCACCGACAGGGGCGGCGAAACGATAGACCACGGGGCGCTTTTCACCATCGGCACGCGGGCCGAAATTGTTGTCGATGCCCAGCCAGGCACCGTCGGCGTCCACCACCAGGGCTTCTGCCAGGCCATAGGGCTGAGAATAACGCCGCTCGGGCGTCAGGGTCTCGTCGGCAAACGACCAGCACAGTTCGACCTTGGCCGTGACCGCATCACGCCGGCAAATCTGGAACGCATTGCGCTCCAGGGTAAACAGCTTGCCGTTGAACAGCGCCAGGTCGGCGAAGTCCTTGGACACCGCCTTGGGGTTCGGGAACTGGGCCGGTTGCACTTCCTGGCCGGCTTCGCTCAACAATACGCAGGGGCCATCACAATCCCACAGGCTTTGCGGACGCTTGATCGAAATTAGCCCTCGTCGTTCGCGCTCGGCTGCCAGCCAAATCTGATTGCCTTCGGGATTGATCGCGAGACCTTCAAACAAGGCGTTGAAGTGCAGCAACATGCCGCTGGCCCGCGCTTCACGCACCATGCTCGGCGCGATCTTCAACCACTCAGGCGCGCCCGTCACCGGCACTTGCAGCACCGCCGCATGGGCTTCACTGACTACGTAGCGGTTGCCGGCGGCATCGCAGGTGATGCCTTCAAAGTCCAAATCGCCACCGCGAATGAACGATGCGGCCTTGGTGCGCGAACGCAAACCCCACGGCAGCCCGGATTCCGGCACCGGTGGCACGTCGATCTTTACCGCCTCGGCCTGCCAGGTTGGCGCACTGACATCCAGGCGGTAGATCTGGTCGTCATCGCGGTCGGAAACCGTCCACAACTCCTTGCCACACGAGGCCAGGCCCGACAGGTTGCCGCCGCGCATGCCGTCCACCGGGTGTTCGGACACCAGCTTTAGCTCAGCCACGGGCGCGGCAACTACCGTGGTAGCCACCAACCCGCTCAACATCAGGATCGCCAGGGCGAAACCTGTGCGCATCAGCCCAGAACCTCGGCCAGGTTGCCTTTGGACTCCAGCCAGGACTTACGGTCCGGTGCGCGTTTCTTCGCCAGCAGCATGTCCATCATTTCCGACGTGGCGGCGTAGTCTTCCAGGGTCAACTGCACCAGGCGCCGGGTATTCGGGTCCATGGTGGTTTCGCGCAGCTGCGGCGGGTTCATTTCACCCAGGCCCTTGAATCGCGTGACCTGTGGCTTGCCGCGTTTCTTCTCGGCGACCAGGCGATCGAGGATGCCATCGCGCTCGGCTTCGTCCAGGGCGTAGTAAATCTCCTTGCCCAGGTCGATCCGATACAACGGCGGCATAGCAACGTAGACGTGACCGGCATCCACCAACGGGCGGAAGTGCTGAACGAACAACGCGCACAGCAGCGTGGCGATGTGCAGGCCGTCGGAGTCGGCGTCGGCGAGGATGCAGATCTTGCCGTAGCGCAGTTGGCTCATGTCCGCTGCGCCGGGATCAACGCCAATGGCCACGGCGATGTTGTGCACCTCCTGGCTGGCCAGGACTTCGCTGCCATCGACTTCCCAGGTGTTGAGGATCTTGCCGCGCAACGGCAGGATCGCCTGGAACTCCTTATCCCGCGCTTGCTTGGCGGAACCGCCGGCGGAGTCACCTTCCACCAGGAACAGCTCGGAGCGCATCGGGTCTTGCCCGGCGCAATCGGCCAGCTTGCCGGGCAATGCCGGGCCCTGGGTGATGCGCTTGCGCTCGACCTTCTTGCTGGCCTTCAGACGACGACCGGCGTTGTTGATCGCCAACTCCGCCAGGGCCAGGCCCAATTCAGGATGCTCGTTGAGCCACAGGCTGAAGGCATCCTTGACCACGCCGGAGACAAATGCCGCCGCCTCGCGGGACGACAGGCGCTCTTTGGTCTGGCCGGAGAACTGCGGCTCCTGCATTTTCATCGACAGCACGAACGCGATGCGCTCCCACACGTCTTCCGGCGCCAGCTTCACGCCGCGCGGCAGCAGGCTGCGGTATTCGCAGAATTCGCGCATGGCATCCAGCAAGCCCTGGCGCAAACCGTTGACGTGGGTGCCGCCCTGGGCCGTCGGGATCAGGTTGACGTAGCTTTCCTGCACGCTGTCGCCACCTTCCGGCAACCACAGCAGCGCCCAGTCCACCGCTTCTTTATTACCGGCCAAACTGCCGCAGAACGGCTCGTTGGGCAGGCGCTCGAAGTCGCTGACGGAGTCTTCCAGGTACGAACGCAGGCCGTCTTCATAGTGCCACTCGACCTTCTCACCGGTGCCTTTGTCTTCGAAGGTCACCAGCAGGCCTGGGCACAGTACAGCCTTGGCCTTGAGCACGTGCTTGAGGCGGCTGATGGAGAATTTCGGCGAATCGAAGTATTTCGGATCCGGCGCGAAGTACACGCTGGTGCCGGTGTTGCGCTTGCCAACGGTGCCGATCACTTCAAGGTCGGTGGCTTTGTAGCCATCGGCGAAGGTCATCTGGTACTCGTTGCCGTCGCGCTTGACCTTGACCCGCACCAGCGTGGACAAGGCGTTGACCACCGAAATACCCACACCATGCAGGCCGCCGGAGAACTGGTAGTTCTTGTTGGAGAACTTGCCGCCCGCATGGAGCTTGGTGAGGATCAGCTCGACGCCCGACACCCCCTCTTCCGGGTGGATGTCCACCGGCATGCCGCGACCATCGTCGGACACTTCCAGGGAGTGGTCAGCGTGGAGAATGACATGCACCGACTTGGCGTGGCCGGCCAGGGCTTCGTCGACGCTGTTGTCGATGACTTCCTGGGCAAGATGGTTCGGCCGACTGGTGTCGGTGTACATGCCGGGGCGTTTGCGCACCGGGTCGAGGCCCGAGAGGACTTCGATGGCGTCGGCGTTATAAGAGCTAGCGCTGGGAGTGGCCATGGGGTCTCGTCGTGAGTCGTTCGATTAAAAAGTGACCTGCGATTCTTACAATGAAGAAAAATCGAAGGATTGATACTGATCTGCGCCAATGCCGGCAAAGCTCAACATGGCCGGTAATTGCTGGGCGAACCCCTGGTAACCATGGTCGCCGCCGGCCTGGATGCGCAAGGCACAGGCTCGGTAGTACTGCTGGGCGAGGCGATAATCCAGGGTTTCATCCCCGGTCTGCAACCACACCTGATACCGCGCCGCATCCTGGGGAGCCGGTACTTCCAGCTCGGCCAGCGCCGTAACGTGGTCGTGGGTCAGTTCCCAGGTTTCATCGGTGTAGAGGTTCTTCTGGGTGCCCAGGTAACCGTCGAACATCCGGTGAGGGCTGACCGCCGGGTTCACCAGCAGCGCCTTGAGGCCATGGCGCTCGGCAAGATGGGTTGCATAGTAGCCGCCGAGTGAGCTGCCGACCAGCAGTGGCCGCCCCAGCTCGGCGATCGCTGCTTCCAATTGCGGAATCGCCTGACGGGGATGGTGATGCAGGGCCGGTACGCGCAACTGGTCGGCCAGGCCGATGGCGCCCATCACGGTCATCAACTGAGTGGCCTTGTTGGACGTAGGCGCGCTGTTGAAACCGTGGATATACAGGATCGAAGCGGACATGCCGGGCTCTCCGTGCTTGCGCCAAAAAGGCGCAGTTTACAGGTAAATCTCAGTAGCCGTTGCTACCGTAATCCACTGTAAACACGAAGCCGACCAAGCGTTCTACGCCCGTCTCCAACCGCCCGTCGGCATGCAGCCGCAGCCAGCGGTAGCCCGGCGCCTGCTCGCTGACCTTGAAATCCTCGCTGCCCGGTGCGAACTGGATGCAGGTGGACGGCGATGCGAGCAGGCGTACGCCGTTGCGTTCGCGGTCGATCTCCTGGTGCACATGCCCCCAAAGCACCGCCCGCACCTGCGGAAAACGGTCCAGCACGGCAAACAACGCCTCAGGATTGCGTAAGCCAATGGGCTCCATCCAGGCGCAACCGATGGACACCGGATGATGGTGAAAACACACCAGATGATGACGGTTCGGCGCTTCGCTCAGGGCCTGGGCGAGCCGTTGCAGTTGCTGATCTTGCAGATAGCCCGGCACCGAACCGGGTACGGCGGAGTCCAGCAGGGTGACGCGCCAGTTGCCGATATCGACCACCGGCTCCAATAAATCGCTGTGCACGGCGGCGTGGGCCATGATTTGCGGTTCGTCATGATTACCGGGAATCCAGCGCGCCGGGGCGTCGATCTGCCGGGTCATGTCACGAAATTGCTGGTACGACGCCAATGTGCCGTCCTGGGACAGGTCCCCCGTGGCCAGCACCAAATCGATGTGCGGCTGCTGCGCGCGCACCAATTCGATGACGCCTTGCAGGCTTTCACGGGTGTTCATGCCCAGCAGCGTGCCGTCGGCCTCGGCAAACAAATGGCTATCAGACAGCTGCACCAGCAATGCGGGCGCATCGGGACTCACAGTGGATACGCTCGGCAAGGCGCTCTCCCAAGGCAATCACAGGAATGTACGTTTGGCGTGATTATGCTGGGGCAGGACACAAGAGGAAACCATAGGAAGCAGATGCAGTTCACATCTACCGCACAACTTCGAACTCATGGCCCAGGGCCAAGCAATGGCTCAACCACTCACCGAGGAACACATTGAGCTGTGCTTTCTCATCGGGCTGGTGCATGAACACGTTGGGGTAAGGATAGATGCTGCGAAAGCGTCGTGCATGTTCGGCGCTGATCACTTCAGCCATGCGCGCGTCGTGGTACACCTGCACTTCCAGTTGCGGCACCGGCAGCCACGGCAGGCTGTGTTCCTGGCGCACACGCAGGGTGGTGGTGTACGGGCAATTGACGATGACTTCCAGCGCCAGCACGCCAAGCATCTGGTCGCCGTGGGTCACGCCGATACGCCGTGCCTCGGGGGCATGGCGCATGTCGGGGAGCAGGCGCATCAGCCGCGCATAGTTGGCCTCGCAGGCCGCTTGCAACCCGATCAGGTCGACTCGATAACGTTCCCGTGCCTTTACTGCCATAACCCCCTCACTTCCGCGCGATTAAGCGCAAGCCATTGCAGGGCGATAATGCTGGCTGCGTTGGAAATTTTGCCGTCACGCACCGCTTGCAGGGCATCTTCGAAAGCCCAGACAGTGACGCGGATATCTTCAGCTTCCTCTTCCAATCCATGGACGCCACCGGCGCCCGAGCTGTCGCAACGGCCCAGGTACAAGTGGACAAATTCGGTACTGCCGCCGGGCGACGGGAAATACTTGGTGATCGGCCACAGCGCGGAGAATGTCAGCCCAGCTTCCTCCTCGGCTTCGCGGTGTGCAACCTCCTCCGGCTCTTCATCCTTGTCGATCAGGCCGGCCACCATCTCCACCAGCCACGGGTTGTCGGTTCGGCCCATGGCACCTACGCGGAACTGCTCGATCAGCACCACTTCGTCGCGCTGCGGGTCGTAAGGCAATACACACACGGCATCATGACGAACGAAGACTTCGCGGTTGATCACCCGGCTCATGCCGCCATCGAATTTCTCGTGGCGCAGTTGCACGCGATCAAGCTTGTAGAAGCCCTGGTAGGCATTGTCGCGCTGAACAATCTCGATGGTGCTCGGCGTCGATTTTGCGATGTCCGTCATATCCCTTCCTCATTGAGCCTGCGCAATTGGCGCCATCCTAACGCGCTCATGCCTCTGGATGCAGCCCCTTTCCAGTTGCCGGGATAGACGGCGGGCGTCAAACACACTCTAATCAGCTTAGTGGCGAACTGACTGCCGTGCTGGCAGTCGAAGCTCCACAAATTTCGCTCTTCTCGATAGACGAAGGACTTACATGTCGCTTTTAAAAATCGCCTCCGTGGCCTGCATCGCCTTGACCCTCGGCGCTTGCCAGAGCCTGTTCCAACCGAGCTTCAAGACCCCGCTGGAAG
Organism: Pseudomonas sp. MYb541; assembly: GCF_037479595.1. NCBI lineage: Bacteria > Pseudomonadati > Pseudomonadota > Gammaproteobacteria > Pseudomonadales > Pseudomonadaceae > Pseudomonas > Pseudomonas sp. MYb541. Next base: position 202,605 of record NZ_JBBGYS010000004.1, read on the forward strand.
CCACCCGCGACGCCACCGAGCAGAGCAAGCCGGGCTGCGCCAGTACTGATTGCCCGCTGGTGAATATCGACACCGTGCACTTTGCCAAGGAGCCCAAGCTGGATGCCTTGATCGAACAGCGCCTGCTGGAAATGACCCAGGCCGACCCGCTGCCGAGCAGCCTCGCGACGTACAGCGAGCAGTTCCTGCGCACCGCCGCCCCACGCAATAGCATGTACTTGCAGGCCAAGGTACGGGAGCAGCATGACGGTCTGGTGATCATCGAGTTGTCCAGTTACCTGGACCAGGGCGCGACTCACGGCGAGCCAGGCCGTGCATTCATCAACTATTCGCGCCAGCAGCAAAAGGCCCTGACCCTGACCGACATGCTGCTGCCCGGCAAGGAAGACGCGTTCTGGAAAGCTGCCCAGGTGGCCCACAACAGCTGGCTGATCAGCACCCGTCTGAGCCTGGAGCCAAAGTTCGTGAAACAGTACCCTTTCCAGAAAACCCCGAATGTGGCGCTGACCTATGGTGGCGTGATCCTCAAGTACCCCACCACCACCATTGCGCCGTATGCCTTGGGCCACGTCGAGTTGCAGATTCCCTACTCGCGCCTGGAAGGCATTCTCAAGCCTGAACTGGTGCCCGCGCGCCGCTGAAGGCCCGGCCCAGGATGAGTTGCAACAGCCCTGCCAGCACCAAAGCCGGCAGGGTCGCGCCGACGTCCGGATACAGATTGGCCAGCAGGTGGTAAGTCGCGATACCGCCCAGCCAGGCGACCAATGCCGGCCAGCGCAGACTGGCTACTGCACCCGTGCTACGACGGTACAGAATGAAGTGATCCACCAGCACCACGCCAAACAGCGGCGCGAATACCGAGCCGATCAGCAGCAGGAAGTTCTGGTACTGAGCCAATGGCGCAAAGCAGGCAATGAGCGTGCAGATCACACCGATAGCCAGTGCCAGGTGCTCGACCTTCAAACGCAACAATATTCCGCTGGAAACCGCCGCCGAGTGAATGTCGGCGAAGGCGTTTTCCGATTCATCCAACAGGATCAATAGCAGCGGAATCCCCAGGCCAGCCCCGGCCAACGCCAGCAACAGCGCGTTGACTTCACCGCTCGGCGCAAACGCCAGGGTGTAGGCCACACCCAGGCCCATCAGCCAGAAATTTCCGATAAAGAACCCAAGCGCCGTGCCGCCGAACACACTTTTGGCGCGCTTGCCGAAACGTGAGTAATCCGCGATCAGCGGCAGCCACGACAGCGGCATGGCGATGGCAATATCAAAACCCACCGCAAACGGCATCGAACCGTCACCCGCCTTGGCCCAAAGTGCAGCGAGGTCGGCCTTGGCGAACAGGTTCCAGGTGAGCCACAGGCAGGCGGCGAGCAGCAGCCAGATGCCCCATTTGCGCAGGATCTGACGCACAAAGGTCAGCGGGCCACTGACCGCCAATAGCGTCGCCAGACCGCCGAAGAACAGGGTCCACAACAATGGGCTGGCGAACAGGCTGCCGTCACTGAAGGCCCGCGCGCCTAGCAAGCTGGCCGCGTCGCGCATCACGATGATTTCGAAGGAACCCCAGCCTATCAGCTGCAGCAGGTTGAGCAGCGCCGGCAGACTCGCACCTTTGGCGCCGAGGCTGAGCTTGAGGGCTGCCATGGCGGACAGGCCGGTGTCGCTGCCGATCACGCCGACGGCGGCCAATAACAGGACGCCCACCAGGGTGCCGAGGAAAATCGCCAGCAACGAACCGGACAGGCCCAGGCCCGGCGCGAGCAATGCGCCGGTTTGCAGGACCATCAGGCCGATGCCGAGGGAGAACCACAGGGAGAACAGGTCGCGGGCACCGAAGACTCTTTTGTCGCTCGGCACTGCGATGTCAGGAGAGTAAGTGCTGGGTTGAATGCTCAAGGGTGTTATCTCTGAGGGACACTTTGTTGTTT